>JAUWJC010000307.1 GCA_030607895.1 Pirellulales bacterium | reverse complement strand
GCCGTCGGCCGTCTGAAGGAAACCTGGCCCGCATTGCCCGGCGCAAAGGAGTTGGCCCGGTCGATCCATCAGAAATACCCCCGCGTGATAATCGGAGTAGGCAGTCCATACCACGGCGGGAAAAAGGGACCAGGTTTAATTTGCCGGAACGGCCCGAAGGGTGCTTCGCACAAATTAAACCTGGTCCCTTTTCCCCCGGACCGGATGCTCGATTGGGCCTTTCGCCGTAGCGATCGGCTAACCTGCAGGACGATTACGGAGTTTGTCGGGCCGGGCCGCGACGGCGGCGAGTACCGCGGCCCGGTGGGCCGCATGGAGGTCGAGAAGCTGGGCCGGCGCGTGGTGTTTCAACTCGATCGAGGGGAAAAAGGGACCAGGTTTAATTTGCCCCAACGGCCCGAAGGGTGCTTCGCACAAATTAAACCTGGTCCCTTTTTCCCCGCCGTGACAGGCTACGTGTTGGCCCGGCGGCTGCTGGCCATGGCCGATCCGGCCGAGGCGTTGAAACACCATGCGTACCGAGAGCAATGGGGAGAACTGCTCGACGCCGTGGCAGTGCGGGAAGTCTATTGGGTCGAAGCCGATTTGCGCCGTGGGCACGTCCGGCCCGGGGCACTGCTCGTCACGCCGCTTTGCGACGGCCCATACACGGTCGATTCGCGGTGCGAGAACGAAGTAGTCTACGTGGCCAACCCGGGCTACTTCGCGGCCGCTTCGACGCAACCAGCGGCCGCTTCGACGCAACCAAAAGAGATTGTCGAACGGCTCTTTCCTCGTGGCTCGCAAGCGATCGCTGCATTAAGACAGGGCCGCATTGAAGCACTCGACCGGGTCAACCCGTGGGACCTGGAAAAACTCCGGGCGGTTGACGAGATCGCGGTCGAACCCTACGCCGCGCCGCTTCTACACTGCCTGATTCCCAACATGCGGCGGCCGCTTGTTGCCAAACGGGCTTTCCGCCGCGCGTTGGTTTACGGCATCCATCGCGAGGTGATCCTGAAGCATTTGACGGGTAAGTCGCAAATACCGGGCAGCCCAATACCGGCCGGGCAGGTTCTCAGCGGGCCCTTTCTCATGGGACGCTCATACGAGGACCCGCTCGGCTACGGCTACGACGAGAACATCGAGCCGCGTCCCTACCAACCGCGGCTGGCAGTGGCCTTGGCCGGCGTTGCCTTGCAAGAACCGGCTGCGAAGAAAAGGCCCCCTCTCCCTCTGGGAGAGGGCCGGGGTGAGGGGGATCGGGCAAACAGGAGGAACCCTCACCCTAACCCTCTCCCGGAGGGAGAGGGGATCCGCATGCCCTCGCTCGTACTGGCACATCCACCACATGAGATTGCCCGGGTGGCATGTGCAATGATCGAACGTCATCTGAAGCTGGTGGGCATCCCGGTCGTGCTCAAGGAGTTGGATCGTTGTCCGGCTCAATTGCCTGATGATGTCGATTTGTTCTATGCCGAGTTGGCCATCTGGGAGCCGGTTGTCGACGCCGCTCGGCTATTGGACTTCGACGGCATTTCGGGTGGGGCCAGCCCTTACATGAGCCTGGCGCTGGCCCAACTCCAGCAGGCTTCCGACTGGCGCCAGGTCCGAGCCAAACTGCGTCGTATTCACCGTATCGCTCATGACGACGTGGCCGTGGTGCCGCTGTGGCAGTTGACCGATCATTTCGCCTGCCGGCTCGAACTGAAAGGTCCGGCCGAAAAACAAGTGTCCCTGTACCAGAACGTCGAACGCTGGCGGGCGGCCTTTCGCTACACTCCCTCTCGCTACACCCCCTCTCGCTATACGGGGGAGGAGCCATGACGTTCTTTGGGCGGAAGCTTCCGTGCGGACCGCGGCGTGCGGCAATTGTGCTGTGCGTCGGGTTCGTTGCCTGCGCGCCGCCCGCGATGGCCGCGACACGATCGGTTTGGGAACTGACTCCCTACCGAATCCAGTTGATCGTGGCCGTGGAACAAGTCACCAAGCTGCCCGCCGGTCTGCAAGCAGAGTTGCAGCAAGAACTGATCGCGCGAATCGATTCGGTTGTGGGAACTCCTTGGGATGTTACGCCCGCGGTTCCATCGCAAGCGCTCAAACGGCTTCTGGTATCCGACATCGAAATGGTCGCCGTTGAATCGCTGCCGGAGGAATCGCTCGAGTTCGACAAGGTGATGCTCGTATCCGTGACCACCGCGCCGCCGGGCTACCGTGTTCACTCGCGAGAACTGGACGTCCGCACGCGGGTGTTCGGCACCACGGTCAGCCGGCCGGTGTGGCAGGCGGAGAAGCTGCGCGACGTTGCGTTTGGGGCCATTTGGAAGGCGTTTGCACCGCTGGCACAAATCGAGAACACGAAAGGGTCCCTGGTGACGTTGCGTCTTCGGGCCGCCGGGCTCGAATCACGCGATAAAACCTTGCCTTGGGTTGGCGTGGGCGATGTCTTTCGACCGCTGGTCCGCTACAACGATCGGCACGGCAACATCCGCCGAATAGCCCAGATCCCGTGGACCTTCCTGGTCGTCGATAAGGTTGCCGCCGACCAGTTGCAATGCAAGCTCTACAGCGGTTTGCGAAGCCCGCTGAGCGGTCGCCGCCGCGGCCGGCTGGAGCAGCTTGCCCTGGCGGTTATCCCACCGCACGGATCCACCCGGCTGACGCTGCGCTGCCGAACGAAGCCGAAACAGGCTCTGGCGGGCTACAGTGTTTACGTCGGCACACCCGGCAGCAAGGCCAAGAGATTGCTTGGCCGCACCGATTACCAAGGGGACATTACGGTGCCGCCGTCGGAACATCCGCTGAGCATATTGACGGTAGCCAGCGGCGGCAGGCCGTTAGCCCGGTTGCCCATTGTCCCCGGCATGGAGCCACACCTGAAAGCCGCGGTTGTTGACGACGACCAACGGCTGGAGGCCGAAGGGTTTGTTACCGGCCTGCAGGAGTCGCTGGTCGACCTGGTTGCCCGCCGCGAGGTGCTTATGGCCCTGGCCGAGAAGCAACTGGACGACGGCCGGTTCGCCGAAGCCGGCGCCGTCATCCGCCAGTTGCGACAGTTGCAGACCCGAGACCAGTTCGGCCGGATGCTCAACACGCAACAGAAAAAAATCTTCTCCGACGACCCGGCAGTGCAACGCAAAATCGACGCGCTGTTTGCCGACACGCGAAAACAACTCCGGCAGTACGTCGACCCGGAGCCAATCGACCGGCTAGCCAAGCGTCTTTCAGGGTTCAGGGGTCAGGGGGCAGGAGTCAGGGGGCAGGGGCAGGATTTCCGGGAAAACGTGGAATTGCAAGTCCTGAACCCCGACCCCTGAATCCTGAACCCTGAACTGTCTACCGATACGCCTGCCTTGGGGCCGTCCGCATCGATTGCAAGACGGCGTCGGCGTAATGATGGGGGTCCCTGCTGAACTTCTCCAACGAGGCCTCGTTGGCAAACAGGTAGATTCGGCCACCGAAGAAAACGCCGTGTTCACGGCGTCCGGCAACCGACTGCCTCTGGTCCAAGGTCAGTACCACGTCGTCGCCCGCGATTACGGGGCTGTAGCTGTCCGGATTGACCAGGAAACGTTGTTGCTGGGTGGAGCCGGCGAACAGATAGGTTCGTCCCCGGTGAATTGCACCCCAACGACGGTCGCCCAACTGCCAGCGCTGTGCCTCGGTCAGTTCGACCGGACAATAGCCGTCCAATCCCAGGGGTGGATTGCCGGTCGGCGGCCGAGTGACCGGGGCGGATTGGCTGCCCGCTGCCGGCGGTTGTGCGACGCCGGCTGGAGACCGTCCCGTGGGCCCCGCAAGCTGTTGTGCCGGGGGTCCTGGCAGCAGAGCGCCCCGCGAATCGGCCGGCGACGGCTGGAGTTGTCCTGCCGGAGTCGTCTGGCCCGGCTGAACCGCCTGCGGCAACTGGGGCGACTGGGGCGGAACGCTGCCTTGCGGTTGGCGTTGCGAGTAAGCAGCCGGCCCGGATTCGAGGGCCAGCCGTTGCCGCTCGTCCCGGTTTGGCGACGGTGCGTTTCGCGACGGTGCCCGACTGGCGTCCATGCCAGTCTGCGCTTGCGGAGGCTGGCCATACCGTGGCCCGGCCGGCGCAGTTTCACTCGGACGCTTGTTGAAGTAGTTTGCATAACGATCGTCCGAGTACCGCGACGCTCCCGGCTGTTGATTGCCGGGTGTACCGGCGGGCAATCGGCCGCGTCCTGCTTCGGCTGGTGGCGGCGTGGAAGAAAGCTGGGTGTCCTGCTGCGTCGGCCCATTCCTGCTGTTTTCTGCGATCCGTTTCAGTTGTGCAAGGTATTGCGAGGATCCCAACGCACCCTGAAACTTCTCGACCAATTGACCTTGCGGCCTGATAATCACCTGGGTGGGCAAAGCCGAAACGCCGTACTGTTGGGCAGTGGCCGGGAAATGATCGGCGTTGAGCTTGACCGGCACGTAGTCGGTCTCCAATGCGGAACCAACCTCCGGCTGCCCGAACACGTCCCGATCCATCCGCCTGCAGGCTTCGCACCATGGGGCCCAAAAATGGATCAACACCAGACGATTTGTCTGGCCTGCCACGCGTTTGGCGCTCTCCAGAGTGGGCTGCCAACGGATGGCTTGCTGAGCCTGAACCTCCCCACTCAGCAACAGAACGCCGAATGCCGCATACAACCACCGCTGTTTTTTGAGCATCTGTCCGGAATCCCCGCCCACAAAAATAGAGTGTGATGCCTGTAGCCGCCGACATCTTCTTATCGGAAGCGGCAATCGATGAAGTGCTGCGAAAATCAACGGATAATGCCAGATTGTCCGATTTTTCCTGTTAAATTGGGTAGATGTTGGATTTCCGACTTGCAAAGACAGACAAGATGGTGTATATGGGACTAGAGGGATGCTTGAGCTTTGTGTTTTTCGTGGAAGTCTCCAGAGACAAGCTCCCGTCTTAGCAAGCCAACGGGAATCGGCCCCGTTCTAATCGGGATTATTCACAAATGTCACTGGACTTTGAGTAATTGCTTGTTTGCCAACGACTTAGACACTGCCCCCTCATCGGCACTGTGTAATGGGTGGCACGTCCCTGAGCGCAGCGAAGGGCGTGGTATACACAAAACACGCCCTTCGCTGCGCTCAGGGACGTGCCACACGATGAATAATCCAGGCTAATCACAAAACCGCGACCACCGGTCGCGGCTTTATAGGAAGTGAACCTATGATTACACGAACCGCGCTTGGGTTAGTTTTGCTGATTGGTTTTGGCGTGGCGGTCGACGGGGCGGAGACTTCCTCGACGCGCCCGCCCAACTTTGTCCTGATTTTCGTCGACAACCTGGGCTACGGCGACATCGGGCCGTTCGGATCGAAGGTCCACCGCACACCCAACCTCGCCCGCATGGCCGACGAAGGAATGAAGTTCACCCATTTCTACGTCAGTGCCGGTGTTTGCACGCCGTCGCGAGCCAGCCTGATGAGCGGATGCTACGCACAGCGCGTGGGGATGGGACTCACGAAGCCGGACGGCATCGTACTGCGTCCCGTCTCGCCCAACGGTCTTCATCCCAACGAGATCACCATCGCCGAGGTCCTCAAGCAACGAGGG
>JAUWJC010000575.1 GCA_030607895.1 Pirellulales bacterium | reverse complement strand
CCGCCACATAACAAACACGAGACACAAGGATTTCAAGAGGCCTCGCAGTTACCCATGTGGTTCATGCGTAGGCTCTACTGATAACTGACTACTAACCACTGCGTCACAAACCCTGCGTCACAAACCCGCAATCTATGGCCGCGTCGAGTATATCAGCCCAAAACCCCGCAAAAAACGCTATTCTCAGCGGCTGAAAGCTGATAGCTGAAAGCTGACCGCCAAGGTTCAGATGTTGCAGTTTTTTTCAAATGACCCATACTACAGCGCCCAGGGGTTTCGCCCCGGCGGTTGGGCGATGAGCTTGTTGGCGTCGTCGCTGTTGGTGAACCGTTCGGCGTCGGGGTCCCACTTGAGCTTCCCTCCCACTTGGACGGCGATGTGGCCCAGGTGGCAAAGCGACGTGGTGCGGTGCCCCACCTCGGCATCTTCCAACGTCCGGCCGCGCGACTTGACGCAGTCGAGGAAGTCTCGTTTGTCGCCTTTTAGGCGGAAGTGAATTTCGTCCGGGCCGATCTTCGAATCGAGCACCGACTTGGGCTCCGCCTTGATGCCGCCCCGGCCGAAGTGGGCCTGAATCCAACCCTCGCTGCCCTCGAAACGGACGTAGGGACTGTCGGTCTTGTAGATCAGCTTCACCCCGTTGGCGTACTTGTACTTCACCTCGACCTGCATGAGCGTGTCGAACAGCCCGCCCGCCGGAGGCCGCCGGCCGGTGCCTTCCACCTCGACCGGTCCGGTCCGCTCGGTATCATTCCCCCACTGAACGATGTCGTTCAGATGCGTACCCCAGTTGGTAATCATCCCGTCGCAGTAGTCCAGGATGTTCATCCAGCCGGGGCGTTGGTAGCCTTTGATTTGGTGTACGCGCTGTTCGGTGTAGGGCTTCATCGGGGCCGGGCCGAGCCACATGTCGTAGTTGAGTTCCTCGGGCACGGGCATCTTGACGTACTCGGGCGAAGTGAGCTTTTTGCCGGGGTCAAGCGTGCCGCCGGGTACGCCGGATACGATCGTGTGAATCTTGCCGATCCGCCCGTTGCGAACCAATTCGCACGCGCGGTGGAACACCTTGATCGAGCGGAACTCGCTGTCGACGCGGAACACGCGCTTGTGCTTGGTTACCAGGTCGCTCAGCAGACGGCCTTCGGCAATACTTCGCGTGATGGGTTTTTCCAGGGATACATCCTTGCCGGCCTTCACGGCGGCCACCGCCATAGGGACGTGCCACTGATCGGGAGTGGAGATCATCACGGCGTCGATGTCACCGCGGGCCAACAGTTCGCGATAATCGGTGGTCCGGGCGACGTCGCCAAACGCCCCGCCGCGACGCTTGCCGCCGTAAATCCTGCAGATCCGCTCGTTGGTCGCCGCCAATCGCCAGCGGTCGACATCGCACAGGGCGACCACCTGGCAGTCGGGCTCGGCCACCAACTGCCGCAGGTTGTAGGCAATCACCTGCCGGCCGACGCCGATCATACCCACCGTAATCCGGTTGCTCGGCGCCACGTTGTCATCGGTCCCCAATGCCGAGCCGGGCACCACGTAGGGCGCACCCAAGGCCGCACCGGCCGCGGCCGCCGTCTGTTTGAGAAAAGCACGTCGCGTGACGGAAGGTCGGTCGGTAGTCTTCATGGCGAAAGGTCCTCTCTGGCAGGTTATCTGGAGGGAACACGCACGACCATCAACGTAGTCGGAATCGCCGCTGAATGCAAGTGCCGGTCGGCGGAAGCAATTCCCTACTGAAAGATAGCGAACAGGCCCGCCGAGGCGGCGATCATCAACAGCCACCACATCATTAGGTTGCGCCGGCCGCGGTTCAGCGGACGCTCGTGCCGGGGTAGCCGGGCCCAGCGGAGATTCCAAATGGTGTCGGGGTCGTACATTTCATGGGGATTCTGTGGAATAACAAACGTCGAGACAACCAGACTCACCAGGCAGATTACCCAACTGACCGCCGCCCGGTTCAGCAACGGCTGGAGCCAGTCGATTCCCTCCGGACCCCACACCTGTCCGAGTACCTTCAGGGCGATGCCGCTTAGGATTCCGAACACCAGCGTGAAAGTCGCCGCCCGGCCGTGTGCGCGACGCCACAGGAAGGCGCCCAAGAAGATCACCGAGACGGGTGGAGCCAGGAAAGCGGCCATGTCCTGGATGTAGATGAAAATACCACCTTGCCACCACAACAGCATCGGTGCAAAGGCAGTTCCGATCACGATAATCACGAACGTCGACCAGCGGCCCACGCGGACCAACTCGGCTTCCGAGGCGTTCGTGCGCAGGAACCGCTGATACACGTCAATCGACCAGATGGTGGACGACGAATTCAGCACGCTGGAGACGGTGCTCATAATGGCGGCGATCAGCGCGGCCAGCAGAACACCTTGCCCGATCGGCGGGAGGAACTCCTTGACCATTCGCACGTAGACGGCGTCCTCGGCCAGGCCGGGCCCAAACTTGGCAAAGGCAACCAGGCCGGGAAAAACGATGATAAACGGCAGGAATAGCTTCAAGAAGCCGCAGCCGATCACACCCATCTTCGCGTCCCATTCGCTCTTGGCCCCCAAGCAACGCTGAATGTAGAACTGGTTGGTGCCCACGTACCACATCGACAAGGTTAAGGACCTGCAAGACAATAAGTTACCGAATTATCGCATGGAACGAGGATGGATTTCGTAGTTCCATTCGCCATGGAACTTGTTTCGTTTGATGTGAACCTCGGCGATTTCGTCGTTGGTTACCTTG
>JAUWJC010000243.1 GCA_030607895.1 Pirellulales bacterium | reverse complement strand
GGTACCCGGGCCAAAAACGGCACCTGGTTTATTTGCCCGGACGGCCCGGGCGGGGGCTGCCCAAAAATAAAACCGGGGCCGTTTTGGGGCCCCGCAAGCCCACCTGGCCCGGCTTGTCGAACGGGTCGAGTCCAACCCGCTGGTGAAGCTCTACACCGGGGCGATCATCGAAGATTTTTCCGGCCACGTGGGCAAGTTCAAAGCCACCATTCGACAGAACGATCGGATTGTGGAGATCGGCGGCGGCGCGGTTGTTGTGGCTACCGGCGGCCAGCAATACCAGCCCGTAGAATACGGCTACCCGGAGAGCGACTGCGTCATCACCCAGCTCGAACTGGAGGAAAAGCTCGACGCCCCGGCCTTCGCCGCTGGCCTGGAAGAAGTGGTGATGATACAATGCGTCGGCTCACGCGAGCCGGAGCACCCTTACTGTTCGCGAGTTTGTTGCCAGGAAGCTATCAAGAACTCGCTGGCAATCAAACGGGCGAACCCCCAGGCGAGAGTCTACATCCTGATGCGCGACGTGCGGACCTACGGGTTCGATGAAATCCACTATCAGCAGGCTCGCGAGGCGGGCGTGGTGTTCATCCGCTTCGACCCGGACGACAAACCGGAAGTAAGCCTGGCCGACGGGTTGCGAGTGACGGTAACCGACGACGCGCTCGGCCGGCCCGTCGAGTTGAGGCCCGATCTCGTGGTCCTTTCGGCAGCCATCCGGCCTCATCCCGCGACGGAGGCGGTTTCCCGGGCGCTGAAGGGCCCCTTGAACGCCGACGGGTGCTTTATGGAGGCCCACATGAAGCTCCGGCCGCTGGATTTCGGCAGCGAGGGGATATTTCTGGCCGGGTGGGCCCACGCGCCAAAGTCGATGGCCGAGTCGATCAGCCAGGCCAAGGGAGCCGCGGCTCGGGCGGCCACCGTCATTTCGCGGCCGTTCATGGACCGGTCGGGAATTGTCTCCGAGGTAGACCCGGACTGCTGCGCCGCGTGTCTGACCTGCGTGCGGTTATGTCCCTACAACGTGCCGGAAATCAACGAGGAGGGCGTGGCGTTCATCGAGCCGGCAAGCTGCCAGGGATGCGGACTTTGCGCGGCCGCATGCCCCCGAAAGGCAATCAACACCCGGCACTACAGCGACCGCCAACTCAACACCAAGGTAGACGTGCTGTTCGGCGACCCGAGCTTCGAGGCCGCACTGGAGCAGGCCGGGGCACCAGGAGGAAAAACGTGACCCAGAACGACACCACCGAACCGTTCGAGCCGAAGGTAGTTGCCTATTGCTGCACGTACTGTGCTTACACGGCGGGCGACCTGGCCGGGTCGATGCGCCTGGAGTACGCGCCCAATGTCAGGGTAGTTCAGATTCTCTGCACCGGGAAAATCGACGCCGTGTTGCTGCTGCGGGCTTTCGAGGACGGTGCCGATGCCGTCTACGTGGCCGGCTGTGCCATTGGCGACTGCCACTTCCTGGAAGGCAACCTTCGGGCAATCCAGACGGTAGCCCACACCAAGAAGCTGTTGGCCGAGATCGGCCTCGAACCCCAACGGCTGGAGTTCTTCCAAATTCCCGCCTCGGCCGGGCCGCTTTTCGCACAACGAGCAAACGAGATGACCGAGCGAGCCCAAAAACTTGGCCCCAACCCGTTGCGCAAAACGATGAAACAAAACGCCGGCCGCAAACTCGACAAAGCACCCGACCAACACCCGCCCCTGCCACAAGCCAAACACGGGCAACTGTATTGCCGTTAATACAAAAATAAAGCTCACGCAAAAGATAAAGCTCACGCAAAGACGCAAAGGTGCAGAGACGCAAAGGAAGAGCAGTAGGAATAATATGTTACTAAACGTTAGAACTCTTCTGCCTTCGCGTCTTTGCACCTTTGCGTCTTTGCGTGAAACTTCTTTCCGAATAAGCGTGAAACTTCTCTCCGAATAAGGAAGAGTAGTAGAAATGACAGAGAACGAAATTGCCACGCATGTGGTTGATGCTGCTTATCGGGTTCATACGAGCTTGGGACCCGGGTTGTTTGAAAGCGTGTATGAAGCGGCCTTGGTATACGAATTGAACAAACGGGGCCTCCAGTTCGTCCAACAGCAACTGATTCCAGTCCAATACGAATCGATCGTATTCGACAAGGGATTTCGCGCCGACATGGTTGTCGAAGACAAGGTGATCCTGGAATTGAAGTCCGTTGAAACGGTTGCACCAGTCCACAAGAAGCAACTATTGACTTACCTTCGCCTGGCCGATAAGCGTTTGGGACTGTTGATTAACTTCGGCGAGACACTAATCAAGGACGGGATCACGCGTGTAGTCAATAAACTCCAAGAGTAATAAGATAAAAAAGACAAAGCTCACGCAAAGACGCAAAGGAAGAGCAGTAGTAATAACATGTTGCTGAACACCGGGACATCTTTACTTTCGCGTCTTTGCACCTTTGCGTCTTTGCGTGAAACTTCTTTCTGGATTAAGAACACTTCTGTCTTTGCGGCTTTGCGTGAGACTTCTTTCCGAATACTGTAGGGAGTACGATCAATGATTGTTGCCGAGCGAAAGCCCATCGAACAGATCGAAGCGATGATCGAGGGTTTCGACCGAATCCTGATCGTCGGCTGCGGCACGTGCGTGGCCGTGTGCATGGCGGGTGGGGAGAAAGAAGTCGAGCTGCTGGCCGCCGAGTTGCGGATGAAAGGCAAGCTGGAAGGCCGCAACCGCACGATCGACGAAATCACCGTTACCAGACAGTGCGATAAAGAGTATCTCGACGCTCTGGAGAAGTACGCCGACGACTACGACATTATTCTCTCGACGGCTTGTGGGGCGGGCGTACAACTGCTGGCCGAGCGGTACGACGAAAAGATCGTTCTCCCGGCACTGAACACGCTGTTCAGCGGTGTTGCCGAAGGGGCCGGCCAGTGGACCCAGCGCTGCATGGCCTGCGAAGACTGCATACTCGATCAGACGGGCGGTATTTGCCCGATGACCATCTGCGCGAAGAACCTGCTCAACGGCCCGTGCGGCGGCACCGACCACGGAAAATGCGAGGTCGATGGCGAGAAGGACTGCGCCTGGACGCTCATCTACAACAGAATGAAAAAGCTCGGCCGGCTCGACTACCTCAAGAAAATCCAACCGCCCAAGGACTACAGCGTGATGACCAAGCCCGGCCGGTACACGCACGAAGCCTTCAAGGAAGCCCAACAGGAGGAGTAACCCGATGGCCAAGAAGTTCAAGGAGGCTTTTGACCGGAAGGAGTTCGTCGTCACGGCCGAGGTCGGTCCTCCGAAGGGCACCGATATCGGTCAACTGGTCGAACACATCGACCTGCTGGGCGACAAGGTCGACGGGCTGAACGTGACCGACAACCAGAGTTCGGTCATGCGGATCGGTTCGCTGGCCGTCTGCCGGATGATTTTGGATCGCGGTGGCGAGCCGATCCTACAGATGACCTGCCGCGACCGCAACCGGATGGGCCTCCAGTCGGAACTGCTGGGGGCATCGGTGTTGGGTATCGGCAGCGTGCTCTGCCTGACCGGCGACTACATTTCCGTCGGCGACCACCCCAGGCAACGCCGGTGGTCGCTCTGGATAGCGTGCAGCTTCTGCAAGCAGTCGGCCTGTTGAACGAGGGGAAGGATCTCGCGGACAACGACTTACAGGGCCAGACCGACCTGTTCGCCGGTGCCGTGGTCACGCCGGAGGCCGACCCCATCGAGCCGCAAATGCTCAAGTTCGAGAAGAAGATTGCCGCGGGCGCCCGGTTCATTCAGACCCAGGCCATTTACGACCTGGATAACTTCAAGCGATTCATGGAACAGGCCAGGCAGCACGACGTGAAGATCATGGCGGGCGGCGTTCTGTTGGTCTCGGCCGGCATGGCCCGATACATGAACAAGAACGTGCCCGGCATATTCGTGCCCGATGAACTCATTGAGGAAATGGCCGCGGCGCCGAAGGGTAAGCGGGTGGAGGCGGGTATCCAAATTGCCGGCCGGATGATCCGCCAATTGCGCGACCAACGGATTTGCGACGGCGTACACATTATGGCCATCGGCAAGGAAGACCGGGTGCCCGACATTCTGGCCGCGGCCGAATAGAGGAAGTAGTGGGCAGTGGCCAGTGGTCAGTGGCCAGAACTTGCGAGCGAACGCGGAATTCCGGTCCTGACCACTAGCCACTGACCACTAGCCACTGACCACTAGCCACTGACCACTCCCAT
Organism: Pirellulales bacterium; assembly: GCA_030607895.1. Classification (GTDB taxonomy): domain Bacteria; phylum Planctomycetota; class Planctomycetia; order Pirellulales; family Thermoguttaceae; genus JAUWJC01. The sequence continues at coordinate 2,381 of JAUWJC010000243.1, read as the reverse complement.
GGAAAAATGTGATTGTCTGGACGCAATTTTCGCATCCTACCGGGGAGAGCGAGACGAGCTGATCCCGATTCTCCAGCACGTTCAGTCGGAGTTCGGCTACCTTAGCGAGAATGCCATGCTTGAAATCGCCCGCTTCACCGGCGTGCCCCAAAGCGGTGTGTATGCCGTGGCACCTTTCTACGCGCAGTTCCGCTTCACGCCTATCGGCAGGACGCACATCACCGTGTGCCGGGGTACGGCGTGCCACGTGAGAGGCGCCCCGCGAATATTGGAGGAGATCGAGAAACAATTAGGCATCCAGGAAGGAGAAACCACGCCCGACCTGGAATACTCGCTGGAAACAGTGGCCTGCATCGGGGCTTGCGGCTTGTCGCCTTGCATTATGACCAACCAAAAGGTGCTGGCCAAAATGACTCCCAGGAAGGTGGCCGAATCACTGGCGAAAGGTGGTCGGAAATGACTGCGACTTTTGATCAAACACGCCGCCGGGCCGCCGAACAATGGGAAATCTTGCTGAATAGCCCGAAACCCACGATTCTCGTGGGAACCGCCACCTGCGGCCGCTCGGCCGGGGCCTGCGAAGTCCTGGAAACCTTCTCCGCCGGCAAGTGGAAAGATCGTGGTTTGGACTGCAACATCATCGAGGTAGGCTGCATCGGGTTGTGCTATGCCGAGCCGATCGTCTGCATCACCAAGCCGCCTTGGCCCGGTGTCTGTTACCGCGATGTCGACCCGCAAAGGGCCCAAGAACTCATCGAAAGGTACCTCCTCGGCGACGATCCCTTGCCGCAATATGCCTTGGGGACGATCGGCAACGGTACTATCGAAGGTATTCCACGCCTATTCGATACTCCCATCTTCAGGCCACAGGTGAGAAGGACACTGCGAAACTGCGGGTTCATTGATCCGGAGAACATCGACCACTATATCGCCAACGGCGGCTACGCCGGATTCGGGAAAGCACTCCGGTTAAGCCCCGAGCAGATCATCGACGAGATCAAGAGATCGGGGTTGCGGGGCCGTGGCGGAGCCGGTTTTCCAACCTGGCGGAAATGGAAATTCTGCAAGGACACAAACAGCAACCGGAAATTCCTGGTCTGCAATGCCGACGAGGGTGATCCGGGCGCGTTCATGAATCGCTCGCTGCTGGAAGGTGATCCGCATTCGCTCTTGGAAGGAATGCTCATAGCGGGCCGTGCAATCGGTGCCGAGCAGGGCTACGTCTACTGCCGGGCCGAGTACCCGCTGGCCTTGGAGCGATTGCGGGTAGCCATCGGCCGGGCGGAGGAGTACGGGCTGGTGGGCGACGATATTCTAGGTTCGGGCTTCGCTTTTCAGATCAAGGTGAAGGAGGGGGCGGGAGCTTTTGTCTGCGGCGAGGAAACCGCCCTGATTGCCTCGATCGAGGGAAAGCGCGGGATGCCCCGACCTCGCCCGCCTTTCCCCGCCGTCGCCGGACTGTGGGGAAAACCCACCATCATCAACAACGTCGAGACCCTGGCCTGCGTCACGCAGATTCTGCAAAACGGAGCCGACTGGTTCGCCCAATACGGCACCCACCAGAGCAAAGGCACCAAAACCTTCGCCCTGGTGGGCAAAGGGAAGCGCACTGGACTGGTCGAGGTGCCGCTGGGAACAACACTCCGCGAGATGATCTTCGACATCGGCGGCGGCGTGCTCGACAACAAACCCTTCAAGGCCGTTCAGACCGGCGGCCCCTCGGGAGGCTGTATTCCCGCGAGTCTCCTCGACACGCCGGTCGACTACGATTCCCTACAGGCGGCGGGCACAATCATGGGTTCCGGCGGCATGGTGGTGATGGACGACGACACCTGCATGGTCGATTTCGCCCGCTACTTCCTCGATTTTGCCCAAAAGGAATCATGTGGCGAATGCGTGCCCTGCCGCTTGGGTACAAAGCAATTGTTGGACATACTAACCGACATCACCCGGGGAAAGGGAAGGCCGGGAGACATCGACCTGCTGGTTGAATTGGCCGAGGGGATCAAGAAGGGCTCGCTTTGCGGTCTGGGGCAGACGGCCCCCAACCCGGTGCTCACCACCATCCGCTACTTCCGCGACGAGTACGAAGCACACATCCGACAGAAGCGATGCCCCGCGGTTGTCTGCAAGGAGATCATCTCGTCGCCTTGTCAGCACGTTTGCCCGATCGATACTCAGGCCCCCGTCTACATCTCGCTCATCGCACAAGGGCGGTTCCAGGAGGCGTTCGAGGTGATCCTCCAGGACAATCCCTTGCCGTCGGTCTGTGCCCGGGTGTGCCACCATCCCTGTGAATCCAAGTGTCAGGCCGGACAATGGGGAAGCCCGATCGCCATCCGGGCGCTCAAGCGCTTCGCCGTCGACCACGCGATCAAGTC
>JAUWJC010000397.1 GCA_030607895.1 Pirellulales bacterium | reverse complement strand
AGATGGGGCAAAAAAGTCCCGTTTCTTCGACGCGCCTACTCCATTTAATTACTCTGGCTCTCCTTTTTGCCGGTGGCTCGCGCGAGGTTCGCGGAGTAAACTACGCCCGAGTTGGACTCCTACAAAACCTCAATTTCTGACCGCTGAGTATAGCAGTTGGAATGGACTCCTCGATAGATCGGAATTTGCCATGACCAGGAAGGTTCACGAAAAAAAGGCTGTCAAGAAGGCACGCGGACAGAAGATGGACAACACACGTAAATATCTGTCCGCGGACGGGTGCACCACGTGGGTGCAAGCACCCACCCTACGTGCTAAGGCGCCAACTCGACCAGGCCGCGGTTGCACAGCACCATGGGCGAGTCGGCCAGGGGGAGGTTTTTGAAGGTCATCGTGGCGTCGTCCTTGACTGGAGTGGGGAGCTTGTAAACGCGTCCGTCGAGCAGGTCGACCAGCACGGGCTGGTCAAGCCGCTGGGCCGGAAGCGTGAGCTTGACCTTTGCCGCCTTGGCCTCGGTTTGCATGGGCACGCCCAGCCAATAGACAACCACGGGCGAGCCGGTTTTCTTGTCGGCCAGCGTGTAAGTGCGGATTTTTTCAGAGGGCACTCCGGCGAACGAGCCGGACTCGATGATCTCGAAAACCGCTCGGGCAGGTTTCGGTTCGAGGCGGTCGTCGATCAAGCCGGCCAGGTTCCGGTAGGCATAGGCCGCGTGCTTGGGTTCCCAGGAGCCCGCGTAGTGGAGCCCTTTGCGGTTGGTGGCCATCTGACCGCGGCGGGGGCCTGCTTCGAAAACGGAGGGGTAGTCGTTGAGCACGAAGCAAATCGACACCTTCATGCCGAGCGAGGCATCGCAGAGTAGCCGCCGGAGCACCCACTTGGCGTGCTTCGTTTCGTTCCACGGCCCTCCGTATCCCCAACCTCCCGTATCGGCATTCGATGGGAAGCCGCACTCGCTCTGCCACAGTACACTCGACTTCCCGCGTGAGGCGAGCAATTTCTGGAGCGCCCGGATGCTGCCGTCCGCCTGTTCCGGCACGGCGCCGTAAGGATGCACCGCACAGAAATCGAAGCTGTCGGCCCCTTCGCTCGCCAATAGCCCCTTGAAGAAGTTCATGGGGATCATGGCCGTCGAGCCGGCAAGGATGACGGCTTCCGGGTCGACCGACTTGATGATTTCCGACGTTTCCTTAACCATTCGGCCGTACTGGTTGACGGTGGTGGGTGTTAGCCAGAACCACGGCCCGTTCGGCTCGTTCCAGATTTCCCAGACTTTCACGTGCGCCTGGTATCGGCGGACCATAGCCTCCAGGAAGCGATGCCACGCCTGCCGGACCTCGGGGTTGTCGAGCAACCTGGCGGCATCGGCCAGTTGCCGCTTGTTTGGATCCGCTTTTGCCGGCATGTAGAGCCGATTTCCGCCGTAGACCTGGATGATGGGCGTGATCTTCCGCTTCACCATGCCGGATACCGCCTCGTCAAGCCGGTGGTTCGGGCCGTTGAAATCGTACTTGCCCTTCTCGGTCTCGATGCGGTCCCAGTCGGGCACCAGAAATCCCCACTTGGCGCCGAGCCGGGCGAGTTGCTCCACCCGCTGATCGGTGGTCAGTTCGTGCTTTTCGGCGATCCAGTGGCAGGAGACGCCCCAGCGCGAGCCGGAGATATCCTCCGATCTCTTGCCGCGCAACTTCCCGAGGCATTTTAGGCCGCTTTGCCGCGCGAGCCCCTTGGCCGGACCGATGTCCCGTTTCAGTTCCACTTCGCCGGCCGACACGACGTACCCGGCCGGCAACGCCAAGGTCAATCCGAAGGAAAGGAGCCCCAGGATCGTGGCGGTTCTCAACGTTTCGACTCGGTGTTGACTCATTGTGTTTCTCCGTTGGTGTGTGTTGGGGTTTCTTGGATAGATGACGCAAGGGGTCGGGAGTCTTTTTCCGTGTCGGCGAAGAACGTTTTCACCAAGGGGTGCAACTCACCGCCGACATGGAAAAAAACTCCCGACTCCCTAAAACCCTACTCCCGAATTGACGCGACGTCGCCGGCGGCGATGGTGCCCAGGCGCTGGAAGATGTCCATGGCGATGGTCTCGCTGACGAAGTGAGCCGACCCGTCGGCCATCATCACGTGGATACCGCCGGGGTGCGTGCTTCTGAAAACACTGCAGGGCACCCACTTGAACCAGTCGCCGCCGCGTTTGCGGCAGCAAAGGTCCCACTTGATGTTGATTCCGTTGGACGGGCTGTGGCTCGTCGTATCGCCGTACGTCCAACTGCACCAATTATAGCAGTCCGGCACGATTTCACCCACGGCCAGGGTGTTACTCAGGCCATCGGTTATGTCGCGAATTTTTCGGACGTGTGGAATGTTCAGACTGACACTAGTGGAAAAGCCCCTGCCGCCCGGGCTGATACAATAACCGTTCTCGCTCGGATTAGGACAACTATAGGCGCCGCTGGATTCCATGTAGCTCCGCGGCGTGGTGGCCGAAGCACCGCTCAGGTACTCGTTGGCGTGTTTCTTACCCGTGGTGATTACCTCTGCCGCGCTGGGGTCGCTGGGGCAAGCGAACACGGGGATCAACTCGCCGGCGTAATCGATATTGGGGGCCTGCTGGTTGTTCTTGCCGAAGTCCAGCTTGTCGTAAAGCGCCTGTTGCTCGACATAAGGGAGGAGACGAACAAAGGGACTAAACGTTACCTTATTAGTCGCCGCACCCTGTCCGCAAGCGCTGGTGCTGAATACGGTAGTGCCGGGATCGCACCAAGACCATCTACTGGAACGCAGCGGGAACGTGCCGAACGAGGTGTGGTAGATATGGTACGCGATGCCGATCTGCTTCAGGTTGTTCGAGCACCGCATTCGCCGGGCGGCTTCGCGGGCAGCCTGCACGGCCGGCAACAGCAGCGCGATCAAGATCCCGATGATCGCGATCACAACCAATAGCTCAACCAGTGTAAAGCCCAACCGGAAAACGGGCCGTCCACACGCATGCCGCGGCCCGGCAGCAGAGAGATTCGCATTCTCGTTCATATCTCACTCATCATTGACAAAACCCGTAGGTTATGCTTCAGCATATCGCCCGCCATGTGGCACCCACGGTAAAAGGCAATATGCTGAAGCATAACCTACGGGACTATGGTTTGCCACCGGTGCTGAATCGAGTACGGTGACGGCGGCGCAGGCCCAGCAGCAGTGCAACAACGCAACCCGAGGCCAGCAACACCACGCCGGCCGGCTCCGGTACGGCCCAGATACTGGTTTCCGTACCATCGAACGCGGCATCCAGCCCCCAGCCGTCGGCGCCGTGGAGCAGGCCGCCCAGCGTGGGATCGCCCCTGTGGTCGCCGTCGATGATGACCTTGCCTAAATCACCAACGGTCCAGTCCACCGTGCCGCCGTTGCTGGTGACGCTGCCCAGGTCCATGATACCGGTGCCGAACACACTGATGTTCGACACGTTGTCCGCATGGCCGCCGGAATTCAGCAACAGGCCGCCGCCGACCGTCAGCGTGCCCGCGCTGATGTCCACGCCCAGTGTGGCCGGGTACCCGCCCTCAGGCTTCGACGACCACATGCCGCCTTTTGGACCATCCATGTTTCCCAGACAGGTCAACGACCCGCCGGTGATGTTGATCGTGGCACCGTCGCCTGCTGCAGTATAGCCCTCACAGGGGCAGCACGCACTGAACGTCGCGCTGGTGTTGCCGGGCACGTTGAGTGTACCCGCAGTTCCGCAGTAGCCGATGTACAGTCCGATCTGGTTGTAGTTGTAGTCAGCATCGAGGGTGACGGTCTTGCCCTTCCATAGAAACACGTTGTCATTCCAGTCACCGGGAACGTTGTCCGGAATCGATCCCGTGTCCCAGATGGCCGGGTTGCTCCAAACGCCGGTACCGATGAGCCTGTCGGCGGTGGCGGCTGTGCTCAGCCCGAGCCAGCAGATTGCGGCAATGGTGAAAACGGCAGTGCGGCTGAGAGTTGTCATGGCTGATCTCCTGTTTTCTTGGGGGCTTTTGTACCGGCACCCGGCACCTAATCTAATCATCCTTTTAAGATATCACCGGGGCGAAGGCAATGTCAATGAACTTTTCCGCCAAAATTCTTATACTTTTCCACCACTGTCTGTTGCGCCAATCGATGGGGCAGGTCTCCCGAGAACTGTAGAGGGAAACCACAAAGGACACGAAGAGTATAAATGACGAACCGATTAGGCAACTCGCATGAAATATAATACCGGCAAACATGACGCTGAAGGCAACCGTTTCGGACGAAAACTACCACAGAGGACACGGAGGTACACAGAGGAAGGCTCAGGTGGGGAATGCTTCCGGGAAAGCGTCGTACAAATACCGCATTATACACAAGAGAGACTACGCATGAATTGCGAGGTCGGGAATGAAGTGGCGTTTGGGTGATGACGAGAAGCGGGGAATTGGCGGATAGGAGTGGAGTGGCGGTGGAAAGCGTGGGTTTGGGCTGGTGGTGGCGTCT
>JAUWJC010000305.1 GCA_030607895.1 Pirellulales bacterium | reverse complement strand
CGTCATCCCGGCGGGGTGAACGTGGTTTTCGCCGACGGCTCAATTCACTTCATCCAGGACGGCATCGACCCCGAGATCTGGAAAGCGTTGGCCACGATCCGCGGAGGAGAACTTATCAGCGAGTATTGAAGAACCCCGTGGCCGCGGAGAAGTGCAAACCCCTTTGCCGGTTCAACTCAAATAACTGCCACGGACGGTCTTTGCTGCAGCAGTGCGTCGAGTTCGTCCACCAACCGGGCGAAATGCTCCAGCGCGGTGTCGACGGCGGCCGGCTGTTGCATGTCGACGCCGGCGTCGCGGAGCAGATCGAGCGGGTCTTTCGAACAGCCGCCTGAGAGGAAGCCCAGATAGTCGGCCAGTTCGCGGGAGCCGCCGCCGGTGACTCGTTCGGCCAACGCGATGGCGGCCGACATGCCGGTGGCGTACTTGTAGACGTAAAACGCCCGATAGAAGTGTGGAATGCGAAAACACTCCAACGACAGTTCGTCGTCCAACGCGAAGTCGGGACCGAAGTATCGATCGAGCAATTCGCGGTAGATCGTCTTGAACCGATCCAGCGTGAGCGGCTCGCCGCTTTCGGCCACCTGGTGGGTGATCTTCTCGAACTGGGCGAACATCGTCTGGCGGAAGATGGTCGCCCGCATGGCGTCGATCTGCCGGTTGATGAGGAACGCCCGATGGCGGTCGTCCCGGGCGCGATCCATCAAGTAGTCGCTCAGCAGTTGTTCGTTGAACGTGCTGGCCACCTCGGCGACGAAGATCACGTAGTCGTGGTACTGATACGGCTGGTGCTTGGCCGAATAATGGCTGTGCATCGAGTGGCCCGCCTCGTGGGCCAGTGTGAAGACGTGATCCAGAACGTCCGGCTGGTAGTTCATCAGGATGTACGGATCGCCGTCGAACGAGCCGCAACTGAAGGCGCCGCTTTGCTTACCCCGGTTCTCGTAGCGGTCGCACCAGCGGCCTTTGAGACCTTGTTCGATCACTCCGCAATAGTCGCTACCCAGCGGTTCCAACGCGGCGACGACCAACTCGACCGCCTGGCTCCAGGTATGTCGGGTTTGCAGGTCGGCGAGGATGGGCACGTAGGTGTCGTAGTGGTGGATCTGGCGCAACCGCATCTTTCGCCGCCGGATGTCGTAGTAGCGGTACAGGGCCGGCAGGTGGCGGTGGACCGACTCGATCAGGTTGTCGTAGACGGCAATCGGCACACGGTCGGGAAACAGGGCGGCTTCCAACGCGCTTGGGTAGTTTCGCGCCCTGGCATAGTAGATGTCGCGTTGTATCGAGCCGCCGAGCGTTGCACCGAGCGTGTACTGGTGATCGGCGTACTGCCGGTAGCACTTGTGGAAGGCGTTCTTTCGGACGCTCCGCTTGGGCGAGTGCAGCAACGTGGCGAAGGTGGCGTGCGTCAGTTCGACCCACTGGCCCTTTTCGTTCTTGAGGGTGCCGAACTTCAAGTCCGCATCGTTAAGTTGCCGGAATGCCTGGGAAGCAGCCTGGGCCATTTCGGTCTGCATGGCCAGCAGCTTTTCTTCCTTCTTACCCAACGTGTGCGGCTTGAATCGTAACAGCCGCTCAAGCGTCAACCGATGGGGGGCCAACCGCCGCTCGGCCAGTAACTCGGCCATCTTTGCCTTGGGGATGGCCAGTATCTCCGGGCGGATGAAGCTGGCGGCTTGCGATGCACGGCTGGCGGCGCTGATGTAACGGCCCTGCATCCGTTGGTATGTGCTGTCGGTGGTATCTTCGGCCGTTTTCAGAAAGGCGTAGGTCCCCAGCCGTTCGCCGGCCCGGTCGAAATCAATATCGAACTTCAAACAGGCGGCCAGGGTCCTGGCATCGTCGGCCAATTTGCCGCGGTACTTCTCGTAGCCGGCAATCCGTTTGTCCCATTTCGAAAAAGCCTGTTCCCAGGCAGCATCGCTGGGGAACAGGCTGGCAAGGTCCCAGCAATCCGAGGGTCTCACCTTGCCTCGCGATGGAAGCTTTTTGACCTTTTTCATCCTTCTACCACCGGACCAACATCGTTCCCCAGGCCAGGCCCGCGCCGAACCCGCTGAGCAGCAGCAGATCACCGCGTTGGATTCGGCCGTCGCGATAGGCTTCGTCCAGCGCGAGCGGGATGCTGGCCGCCGAGGTATTTCCGTAACGCTCCAGGTTATTGAAGACTTTCCGCTCGTCGATTCCCAGTTCCTTGGTGGCCGAGTTGATGATCCTCATGTTGGCCTGGTGGAAGATAACTAGGTTTACATCGTTCAGCGTTACACCGGCCATGTCGAGCACGTCGGAGATGGTCTCGGCCAGCACGCGGATGGCCCACTTGAAGATCGGTCGGCCTTCCATGTGCATGAACTGCAACCCGCGCTTGGCACCGTCGGCGGAATACGGCATCCGCGATCCGCCCATGGGACAGTTCAATAGCTCGGCTCCCGAACCGTCCGTGCCCACGGCATACGACACGATCCCTTGCTTCTGGCTGCCGGAAGCCAGCAATACGGCCCCGGCCGCGTCGCCGAAGAGTGGATAGGTTTTTTTGTCGGCCGGATTGACCACCCGCGAGTTGCAGTCGGCGCCAATGATCAGCGCCAACTGGCTGCATCCGCTGGCGATGAACTGCGAGCCGGTAATCATTGCGAAAATGAAACTTGCGCAGGCCGCGTGCAAATCCATTGCCGGGGCGCACAAACCGAGTTGATCCTGCACCAGGCAAGCCGTGGCGGGGAACTTCATGTCGGGCGTTAGCGTGCCCAACAACAGCAGGTCGATATCTTGCGGATTGATGCCCGCCTGCACGATGCATCGCCGGGCAGCCTCTACCGCCAAATCGCTGGTGGCGATCTCCGGAGGAGCATGATGCCGCTGGAGAATGCCGGTCCGCTGCACGATCCAGTCGGCATCGTATCCCAGCGAGGCGAGGTCTTCGTTCTTGACCAGGTTGTTGGGTACACTGCTGCCGATCCCCACCACCTGCACACCCATCAGACTACCCAGCCGGGATCGCTTGGACTGAACAAGAAGTTCATCGCTCTCGGTCAATTCATTACTCATCATTACTCAGTATTACTATTACTTGGCGCATCTCACGTGCCGACATCGCTTTGGAGTCAAATCGGCGGATTTCTCGTCCCATTACCAAGAATCTAAACTTGCAATTTAAGAGTTTTGACGGAGCTTCTCACCCCCTGCCGGGTTTCGCCTGTGTTGCTGGTCTGCCAAACGGGCCCGAAAAAGGGACCAGGTTTAATTTGTGCGAAGCACCCTCCGGGCCGCAGGCGGCAAATTAAACCTGGTCCCTTTTTCGGCCCCGCCCGCGCTTGGAAACTCCCGCTTGCGAGGGGACCGCCAAGGTTAATTCTCTATCGGGGGTTCTTCCGTTCTTGGGTGCAAAACGCTAGAAACGCGGCGGTGTGCCCTGCTTGCCCGGAGAAAACAAGCCATTTGAGTTGGCAGGCACTGCTTGCGGGCTTTCCGAATTAGACAAGTGTCCCGCAAGCAGTGTCGTGAGGCAAGTTCCACGCTCACGGGAAGTTCCGCAAGCAGTGGCACACCGGCCGCTTTCCAGGAGTTTGCACCTAAAAACGGAAGAGCCCTATCGGGGGCGTTGACTACCCCGTAGTCATCGGCTAAATTCAAGTACTCGTTGTATGGTGGGTGTAGCTCAGTTGGTTAGAGCACTGGATTGTGGTTCCAGGGGTCGAGGGTTCAAGTCCCTTTACCCACCCTCGAAAAGAATGCCCGGAAGAACTCCAATGAGTGCTTCCGGGTTTCTTGCTCTTTTGAATGAGGGTCTGGCCGGGGCGACCTCGGCAACGAGCTGTCTTCACTGCCTGTTCATCAATCACCTTAACCATGAACCCTGGAGAATGACATGACTGAACCCAACGATGCTCGGACAACCACTCGCCGGAGTTTCCTTCAGCGAAGCGGTTCGCTGGCCGCGGGCGCGACCTTACTCGGCGGCGCGGTGCCCGCCGTTCACGCCGCCGAAAACAACACGATCCGCCTGGCGCTCGTCGGCTGCGGCGGCCGCGGCACCGGGGCCGTCGCCAACGCCCTGCGAACACGCAACCAGGGTCCGATCAAGTTGTATGCGGCGGCCGATTTGCATGAGGACCGCATGGCGCGAACCTTGAAGGCGCTCACCAAGGAGTTCCCCGACCAGATCGACGTACCAAAGGACCGCCAGTTCACCGGCTTCGACTCCCATAAGAAAGCCATCGATTTGCTGAGCGGCAGCGACGTTGCCTTGTGTACCACGCGGGCGTACATCCGCCCGGTGCATGTCGAGTACGCGGTGAAAAAGGGTATCAACGTTTTCATGGAGAAGCCGTTTGCATCCGATCCGATGGGCCTGCACCGGATGCTTCGCGCCGCCGAAGAGGCGGAGAAGAAGGGCGTGAAGATACTCTGCGGCTTGCAGTGCCGCCACTCGCCTGCCCGGGCGGCCCTGATCGACAAGATCAACAGCGGCGAGATGGGTGATCTCTCCTACATCCGCGCCAACCGCCTTACCGGACGCGGCTGGATGGGGAACGTGGGCGGCCGGGCAAATAACTTCATGGACCAGCTACAGTTCGGCAGGGCCCAGCTTTACTGGGTCGGCTCCGGACACATGGTCGACAACCTCATCCACCAAATCGACGAGTGCTGCTGGCTGATGGACGACTGGCCGGTCTCCTGCCACGGCATGGGTGGACGCGAAACGGGCAGCGACGACCACGGCCAGAATAACGACGTCTACTCCATGGAGTTCACCTTCCCCAACGGCAAGAAAGCCTTCTGCGGATTCCGCCGGGCGCTTGACGGCCACCGCGAGTTCGCCACCTTCGTGTACTGCACGAAGAAGGCCGGGCAGTTCTCCGGCAACGTCCATAAAGCCACGGTCCACATGTTCAAGGACCAGCGGATTGCGAAGGATAACGTTGCCTGGTCGCCCACGCCGGACACCAAGAGCCCCTGGGACCTTGAGTGGATCGCATTCGTCAAGAGCATCCGCAACGACAAGCCCCACAACGAGGGCAAGCGGGCAGTGTATGCCGACTACGCCGCGCTGTTGGGCCGCGCCGCCGCCCACTATAACCAGATCGTCACCTGGGACCAGGTCACCGGCTCCAAGTTCCAGTTCTGCGATTACCTCGACACCCTGTCCTACGAAAGCCCTCCGCCGGTCAAGGCCGACGAGAAAGGCTACTTCCCCGCCCCCGTCGCGGGCAAGTGGAAGGAACTCTAAGCGGCAGGGCCATATGGTTTAGCCCGGACGGCCACGTTGGGAGCGCTACCAACCCCCGCCGAACGTACTCGGCGGGGGTTGACTAACGGAACTTGCCGAGCCGGCCGTCGTCGCCTATGTCCGAGATGTGGGTCGTTTGTCGGCGCTCACTTTACCAGGCGCCATCCCGATTTGTCGGCAGACAGTGCGGTGTGGCCCTTGTAGCGGTCGTATACTTTGTGCATATCCTCGATATTGTCGAAGTAGCCCACGATGTGGGCCGCACTAAAGGATTCGCCCGACTTGATCGGCTTGCCGTGGATTTCCTCGATCATGACGATGATGTTCCCCGGCCGCTGGCT
>JAUWJC010000182.1 GCA_030607895.1 Pirellulales bacterium | reverse complement strand
TGGCCACGGCCAAGCCAGACCACTCCTCCCTACTCCCAAGCTGGGGGAGTCCCGGCCACAAACACGTTACCAGCGGCATCCTGCCCACGCGGTTGGGTCCTTCCATACTCCATTCCCTAAGATACAGCACTACACGGACCAGGGAATTGTAACTCCTAAAACCGCCTGGATCAAGGCAACTGAATTAAGCCCCGGCTGTTGCGAACATTTCCGGTTTTTGCGACATTAACATTATGAAACAGCCGCTTGCCGAGGCCGCCAAATGGTTCAGTCACAACAGTCTTGCCGCTTGCAGCTTCGCAATATCCCCGCGTTGGGGGGCGAAGCCGCAAGCGACCGGTCAACAGGGTTCAGGGTTCAGGGGACAGGGGTCAGGACTTGGAGTTCAACGTTTTCCACAAATCCTGCCCCCTAATCCCTGAACCCTGCCCCCTAGCTTTCTTTCGTGAGAGGACGACCGAAATGCCGGCGGATCCTAACCGGCTCTCCGAAAACGAGAAAACCCGCGTGTTGCGTATTGTGGACGCGGCGGTCAATCGCGGGCGGGAGGGGCTTCGCGTGGTCGAGGATTACGCCCGCTTCGTGCTGGATGACCGTCACCTGAGTGCCCAACTCAAGCGGCTGCGCCACGATCTGGTTGCGTTGCTCTCGACGGTTCCGATCGAGTGGCGGCTGGCGGCCAGGGAGCCGCAGGCCGACGTGGGAACCGGTGTGGCCACGCCTTCCGAGCAGAATCGTCAAAACACGGCCGATGTGCTCGGGGCCAATTTTGCGCGACTCGAAGAGGCCCTGCGCACCTTGGAGGAATTCGGCAAGCTGTTGGACGCAGAAATGGCCGCCGGGCTGGAACAGTTGAGATATCGCGTCTACACCCTGCATCGCGTCTTGGAAATCACCCGGACAAGCTGCCGGCGGCTTGCCGGGACGCGGCTCTATGTGCTCGTCGACGGCCGGCCGTCGCGTATCCAGTTAGAGCCGCTGGTCCGGTCGCTGGTCCAAAGCGGTGTCCACGCGATTCAGCTTCGCGACAAAATGCTCGACGATCGCACGTTGCTCGATCGCGCCCGCACGCTACGCAGACTGACTTCCGGAAGCGGCACCTTGTTCATCATGAACGATCGGCCGGAGTTGGCCGTATTGTCTCGGGCCGATGGTGTCCACGTAGGCCAGGAGGAGTTGACGGTCAAAGATGCGCGGACGATCGTCGGGCCGGACGCGCTGGTCGGCGTTTCCACTCACAACATCGAGCAAGCCGAGGCAGCCGTACTGGACGGGGCCAACTACATCGGCGTGGGACCAACTTATGCGTCGGGTACGAAGCAGTTCGACGATTTCCCGGGCCTGGAACTTCTGCGTCTCGTGGCGGCCCGGCTACGCTTGCCCGCCTTTGCCATTGGAGGAATCAACCGAGAGAACCTGCCCGACGTGCTTCGGACCGGACTGCACCGAGTCGCCGTGAGCGGCGCAATCACCACAGCCGCCGATCCGGCCGCGGCGGCCCGTGAGTTATTGACCATACTGACGGAAATGTAGTGCGAAGCCGCAAGCGGCAGCCCACCCTCGTCCCTCGTCCCTCGTCCCTCACCCCTCACCCTTTACCCCTCCTCAAGCAGTTTGCTGACGAGGCTTTCCATTTCCTTTTCGATGCCGGGCTGGAAGCCGCTCCAGACGCCCTGTATAACCCCCTTTCTGTCGAGCACGAACGTCGTGGGGTATCCGTCGAAGCCGGCCACGCCGTCGAAGGCTGCCCGGCTGACCCCGCCGGGATCGGCATACGTTGGCATCTTGATTTTCAACTGTTTCAGCAAGGCTGTCGTATCGCCGCGCAAAGCCGCCGTGTCTTCGTCTTCCCGGGCGTCTCGGCCGCAGGAAACAGGCAGCAATCGGAACCCTGTTCGAGGGCCGAACTTGGCTTCAATCGCCGCAATGTGTGGCAACTCTTCGTAGCAGGGCGGGCACCACGGCCCCCAGAAGTTGACCAGCACCACCTGGCCCAAAAGATCGGCCAGCACCATCGGCTGCGAATTGCCGGTAAGAGGCTTCAGTTCCAATGCGGGCAGTTTCCGGCCTCCCGCCCGATGTTCCAGCGCGTTTGGGCTGCCAAACGGCCGAAAATGAAAGACAAAAAACATCGCAAGCGCTATCACGACCAATATAATCCAGTTGCTCCACTCGGACCGTCTGGTCAACTGGTCGGCCTGTTGCGGATCGGTCATGGGTTACTCTCCGGGCGATTTGCTGCGAGAATGTTACAGTAGCAGTTTAACGTACTGCCGGACTGAGACAAGCGCAATCCACCAGTCATGGCGTTATGATAACGAGCAAGTAGGGTGGGCATTGCCCACCAATACCGTTGCTCCGAGGCGTGGGCCGGATCGTGGGCTACATGACTTCAACACCGCTGTTGGTGGGCAATGCCCACCCTACTTGACTGAGGCAAGCGCAATCCAAGACAGCTACAGGTGAAAGCTATATGAAATACGAAGTTGAGCAGAAGTTTCCCGTCGGCGACATGGCCTCGTTAGAGTCGAAACTGGTTGAGCTTGGGGCAGTCATTTCCGACCCGCAGCAGGAGAAAGACCTCTACTACGCCCATCCGGCGCGTGATTTTCGCACAACCGACGAGGCGCTGCGGATACGGCGTGTCGGCCACGCGAGCTACATCACCTACAAAGGCCCCAAGGTCGATCAGACCACCAAGACCCGCCGCGAGATCGAGCTGCCCCTTTCGGCGGCCCTGTCGACCGCAGCCGGCACGACGGACGCATGGCGGTCGCTGCTCGAAGTGCTGGGATTTCAGCCCGTGGCCGAGGTCTGCAAGCACCGCCGTAAGGCGGTCGTAGCCTGGCAAAACCGCCAAGTCGAGGCCTCGTTGGACGAGGTTGCCAACCTGGGAAGCTTCGTCGAACTTGAACTGGTCGTCGAACCCGACGACGTCGAATCGGCCAAGGCGTGCATCGCCTCGCTGGCCAAAGAGTTGGGACTATCCGGCAGCCAACGGCGCAGCTACCTCGAGTTATTGTTGGAGCATCGTGGGCAGTAGCTCACGTTTCCTCGTCCCGCTCGTACCACCGCCGCAGGGCCTTTTTTGTCAGGGGAGAAGCCAACAGCAACGGCGGCATGCGGAGCCAGTGGGAGCGGACATAGAGAAGCCAGCCGGGAAGGGGTGATTCGCGGTGAAGTTTGTCGGGATGCTCCGCTCGGATTACTCGCGATACCAGGGCGTCCATGACCGGCAGTACCGGCCACCTTGGCCCGGCGGCCCGGGCCGCGGCGGTTGTCACCTCTTCGGGCACCGGGGTATGCAGGAACTTTTTCGCGTAGCGAAGCGCGTAGAACAACGGTCTGGCCAGGTCGAGTTCGATGGCCCTGGAAACAAGCCCATCCCAAAATCCGGCTTCGGCCGCGAAGTACCGCAGCAAATCGTCCTGGTCGGCCAGGTCGCGCAAGCCGCCGGCCAGGCTACCGTCCTGGAACAGATGGGCCGCGCTGTGCAACACCATGTCGGCGGGTGAAAACACCTTGAAGGGTCCGTTTGCCAAGGGTCGGGCGGCTTCGAGCAGCTTATCGGGATTCGGATGCAATCGGCCCGTCTCCGGCAGGATCGTATGGTGAACGTCCAACACGGTGCCACGCTGGTAGTGCATAAGCGGCGGCAACTCGTGCATCCACTTGCGATAGTAACGCTGGTCGTAAGGATGCAGTGTGAACGTCCGCCAGCCGTTTTCCATCAACGTGCGCTCGACCAGGGCCAACTGCGACTTGGGGACCATGATGTCGAGGTCCGAGTAGAGTCGGCCGCGGGCGGGCGGCAGATCGGCCGCCACGTATGCACCCCCCTTGAGCAGAACAACCGGCACCTCCAGAGCCGACAACACCCGACCAGTGCGGTTGACCTCCCAACGCATGATCTGTTCGTGCTTGTCGCCGACCACTCGGGCGGCCATCAGGTGGTTGTGTATCCTCGGAGGAATACGTTCGAGCAAATCCCGTTCTTCCAGCAGCACTGTCAGGCGGCCGAGCAATCGGGTAGCCCGGGCCTGGCGGACCAGCAGATCCCAACCGGCCGCGTCCAGCGAAGCCACGCTGCCAGGATCGCGAAGCGCCACCAACAGCAGATCGCCAGAAAAGGTATCAGGAACCTTTTTCGTTTTGTAAAGCCGCGACCAGTGGTCGCGGTTTTGTGGATCGCTGGCTCGGTACTCGGGAGTCCCGCGACCACTGGTCGCGGCTTTACACGGCCGTTTCGGCAGGCGATCGAACCGGTCCATGGCCTCATCGAGATTTCCGTATTTGAACTCGTGACAATGGCACTGCTCGACCAGCCGGGCCATGGTCTCGAAACCCCGCTGGCCCAACAGACTGTAGTTGAAGGCATTATGAGCCAAACGCACCAGGGCCGCCCCCCGCGGCACCCGTTTCGATTGGACAGGTTGGCCAGCCTGGAAACTTGGAAACACGACCCAACCGGGCGGGGCAGTTTCCCCGGCGCGAAGCACGTGCTCGGTGGGCGGCCGCATTTGGGCAATCGTTCCCTTGAACGTGTCGTCGCAGTCCAGGCCGATTCGTGCGTCGGGTGAGAACTTGCGAATTACGTCGATCGACTCGTTCTTCAAGCGTATCGGCCGAACCAGCGGAACCACTTGTCCGTCCTCGTGCCGTATCAAGGCATACTCGTCGGAAAACAGCCGCCAGCCGCGCACGACCAGCGCCGCGCACAGCGTGCTTTTGCCCGCACCCGGAAAGCCGGGCATTATCAGTACCATGCCCTCCCGTTCCAACACCGCCGAATGGATCATCAAGTATTGATGGGCATAACCGGCGATGCACCAATTCAGGCCCCATTCCAAAAACGGAACTATCAGTTGACGAGGATGCGGGCTGAAGGGGCGGTAGCCGTCGATGGTGAACTCGGCCTGGGGCCGTATCCATCGCCGGATGTTCCCGGGCGGCGCCTCGCGGACGTGGAAGTCGGCAACGCCGTTCTCCTCGGCCAAAGGACAGTCGGCGTAGCCGAACTGGAGCGATTCGGCCACTTCGCGGAAGGGCGAACGGACGTGGAACACGAACGGGCCGGTGCGGACGTACAAGCCGTCACCGGCGAGCTTGCGGTGCAGCCTTTCGAGTCCCAACTCGCCAAGTCTCACGGTTGCTCCGACTCGATCAGGCCCAGTTTGTTCAATTCGTTCACGAGCTTTTCGACCTGCTCGAGAAGCTGCCGGTCGGAAGGTAGCTCCAGCCGTGAAGCGACGCGGCTGACAAGTTCCAAAACGTCGGCCGGCGACTGCTGGATGCTTTGAAGCGCTTCGCCGGCGACCGGATTCAACAGATGTGTATCGCCGGAGGCCGGGTTGTAGACGACATGCTGCCCGTCCCAGAACCGCCAGCGAAAATCACACGGGTCGATCACCTTCCACATTGTACGCCGATCAACCACCATGATATGTAGGTTATGCTTCAGCATAACGCATTCGAGCAAGATGTTATGCTAAAGCATAACCTACACACTCCTTAACAGCCCAAGACTACCAATCGTCCTAGTCTTCGCCGCCGGATTCGTCGCTGGGCCATTTGAAGAACTCGTCCCGGTCGCTTTTTTCTCCCAGCGACCAGAAATCGCCACCATCGCCACCATCGCCGGCACCTTGTTTATCATGATAAGCAGTCGGCGTGGTTCCAATAGCAACCGGGTCCTGTCCCCAGGCGGGTCGGCTGCGGAGAGTGAAGATGATGGGTACCGCGGTCAGGCCGGCCTTTACAAAGCGGCGGCGAGAGTTGCCACCTACCGGTTCGTCCGCGCAAGCATTGGCTGGCGACTCCGGCGGTTGGCAGTCTCCGCTCGGACCGGAAGTTTGCGGATGCTCGTCTCGATCGTTGGTCATTTTGGCCTTCCCCTTGCTCTGGCAGTACACACGCCTGTTACTCATCCACGGCCACAATTAGCAAGCTTACGTTAGGCCGGCAACAAACGCCAGTGGAAATATCCGGGCAATCCGGACCAACCACCAAACTTAATTATACTCTCATTCTCCACGAACACCAGTGGCAAGCAGGCTTTGAGGGGGATTTTCTGGACATTTCTTTTCTGGGTGCAAACCAACCTGCTCCTTCCGTGCCCCACCCTACGGAGGGGGTTTCAGGTGCTTTTTGGTTGAGAGTGGAGAGGTGAGGGTTGAGAGTTGAGAGTTGACGTTGCGAAGCCGCAAGCGGCCGTCCTCCTTTATCCTTCATCCTTCCGCCTTTGGTTGCGGTCGAGTATATTGGGCACATGCGCCCTCCACTTGGCAACCTCCCCCCGCAAGACGCCCCCTCCGAGAACTCCGATTGGCCCAGCCATCGCGAGATCGAACCCCACGAGCCTCGCAATCTGCTCCTGCTGGCCACCCACCAGATCGTGCTGCGAATCGGCTGGATATTCAAGACGGAAAGCGTGATTATGCCGGCTTTCCTCGACGCGGTGGCCGGCGCCGGTTGGATTCGGGGCTGCATGCCCGTGCTGAACCGCTTGGGACAGAGCGTCCCACCCGTCTTCTGCGCCGATTACCTAAAGGCGATGCGCTACAAGAAACGGGCACTGGCGCTCTATACGGCGCTGATGAGCGGGCCGTTTGCCGTATTGGCGGTCGTCTGGCTGGTAATCGGCGGTCAGAAGCGGTTTTGGATGCCCGCCCTCTTCCTGGGACTATATTTTGTATTTTTCGTTTTCAACGGGCTGTATCATCTGTCATTCGGCACCGTGCAGGGCAAGCTGATCCGGCCTACCCGCCGCGGACGCCTGCTGTTGGTCTCCACGTTTTGGGGCTCGATACCCGCGATGGGCCTTGCCTGGTGGCTGTTGCCCGGCTGGCTGGAGGTTCCCGTTTCCGGTTTCGCGTGCTTGTTCGGATTTGTCGCGGTCTGTTTTTTCCTTTCCGGTTTGACGGCCATGCTGCTGTTCGAGCCGGGCGACCGGCAAGAGCGGCCCGGCGTCCGCTACCGGCGAAGCCTGATCGACACCTGGCGGACGTTGCGCCGCGATGCTAATTTACGATGCCTGGTCATGGTAGCCATGCTCTTCGGCAGCGGGCTGATTATTTTTCCTCACTATCAAGCCCTTGCGCGGCAGCGGTTGGGGCTGTCGGGCGCACACTTGATGATCTGGGTGGTCGTGCAAAACGCTGCCGTGGGAATCTACAGTCTGTTTGTCGGCCCGTTGGCCGACAAGCGGGGCTATCGGCTCACTCTGCGGTTATTGGTCTTCGCCTCGGCAGTGGCACCGGCCTTTGCCATCTCACTCCCGCACCTGCCCGGCGGCGTGGGAGCAAACTTCTTCTGGATAGTCTTTATTCCCCTGGGCATTATGCCGCTGGTGCTACGAACAATGATAAACTACACGCTGGAAATCTGCCCCGAAAGCGAACATCCTAGATATCTGAGTACCGTGAACCTCTGTCTGGCAATGCCGTTCCTGTTCTCCCCGGTGGTCGGCTGGCTGGTCGACGCAACCAGCTTCGAGTTGGTCTTCCTCTCGACCATCGCCCTAACCATGCTGGGCGGCCTGATGACCTTCCGCCTGGACGAACCCCGGCGCCACGTCCCCGGTCGCGAGGCTGGAACCCTTGGCATCGGGGCAGATGAATAGGCGGAATGACGAATGACGAATGACGAAGGCGGCCGCTTGCGGCTTCGCACTTTCAACCTTCAACTCTCAACTCTCAACTCTCAAC
>JAUWJC010000571.1 GCA_030607895.1 Pirellulales bacterium | reverse complement strand
CAGATTCTCCGGCACCAATTATCGACGATTACCCACACGTGGTTGCTCCCACGAAAAATCATCGATCTAGCCAAAAGCCTCATGACGTTGGCCACCTAACCTGAAACAGTTTTCAGAAAGTGCAGTATGTAACAACCACAGCGGTGGGCTTTGTCTGAACGTTGACGGGCAGGCCGTTGTGCATCAGTTCGTGTCCACGCATCTCCAGCGGCTTATTCTCATTGAGATCGATAATAGCATATCTGGCCAGCGGATCGAGTCCACACAGCTTGAAGTGTGTGGACCCGGCCGGGCTTTCCGCACGGCGAAACGCTTGTACCATGCCTTCGCCAAGTTCTGGTCTGTGAAACTGCCAAGTGATCCAGACGTTTTTCTCGAGGCTATATGGGGTGAGCGGGTAGTAGTCGCCGTAATAGTAGCGGCTGATCGTCCTCCATTGGCCCAACAGCCGGCGAAGCATCGCGTAGTCGAGTTGCTTGACGCGGATGTCAATACCCCAAACGAGGCTGGGGGCCGCGTTGCTCCAGAAGGCATACGGCTGGACGGGTGTCGGCCCGCCGCCATAGTACGGCGCATCGACGCAGCCGACGGTGCCGGTTCCGTGGAACGGCAACCAGAGGGAGATGCCGTACGTCATGCATTGCTGGGCGATTACCTTGTACGCATGATCGGTCCGCCAGAGCGGCACCGCCCGGCGCATGGTCTCCAGGTCGTTCCGCCGGCCGCCGGAGGCACAGGAATCGATCAGCATGTTCGGATGGCGGCGGATCAGCTCGTCCCAGTAGGCAAGATAACCCGTGACATG
Organism: Pirellulales bacterium; assembly: GCA_030607895.1. Taxonomy (GTDB): domain Bacteria; phylum Planctomycetota; class Planctomycetia; order Pirellulales; family Thermoguttaceae; genus JAUWJC01. Next base: position 1,949 of record JAUWJC010000571.1, on the reverse strand, counting down.
CTTGATTTCGGTGATCCCCTGCCTGTCCGGCGCGTCATTCTTGCGCCAGTAGGCCAGTGGATCCATGTTGAAGTCTTGCCGGTACAGGTCGATACCCTGCTCGGTTAGCAGCTTGTCGACGTGGTTGGTCAACCAGTTTCGCGCCTTCGGGTTGCCCAGGTTGAGGAGTTTTCCGCCGAGGAGCCACTCCGGATGCTTCTCGTGAAGCCAGGTGCCCGGCATCACCCGCTCCGGCTCGAACCAGACGAGTATCTTGATGCCTTTGGAATGTGCATGGTCGCTGATCGGTTTGAAGCCTCTTGGAAACCGCTTGGTATCGATCTGCCAGGTTCCCACTTGTGGCCAGCCCTTCTGCTGGATGTACCAGCCGGCGTCCATCCACCAGTAGTCGAGCTTCAGGCCCTCTTCCAAGTAGCGGTCGATGTGCATGATCTGGTTCGCTTCGTTGGCTTTGATCATCTCGGCGTATGCCCGGGAGCTCGATGCGAGAAGCTGCGGCGGGGGCAGCTTGCCGCCGGGCTTGGGCATACCGTGAGCCATCATCCACCGCCGCCAGACGTTTTGCGAGCGGATGTAGTCACCCTTCCAGAACTGGAGCACGATCAGCGGGCTGCGGACCTCTTCGCCGGGAAGTAATTTGAAGTGGGTCAGTTCCTGCCCGGCACGGATGCGAAGTCCACTTCCGCCGTCTCGGGCGAACTCGGCAGCCCATTGTCCCGGCCAGCCGACCACGACGATCATGCCTTCGGAGCCCCACTCGAGATTGAAATAAGGCCACTGGCCGTTGCTCGGGCGGCCGCCGACCGGGGCAATTCGCTTGGTTGTTCCAGGTTCCAGGGACGTTTCAAGCGGTGCGTAGTCCGAAGGGCTGCTCTTCGACCCCACGGCGTGGTGCAGCAGGAACTCATCCTCCCCGCCTCGCTGAAACCCGATGTCCAGCGCCCGGATGTTCTCCAGAATCGGCGTATCGGCCGGGCCGGTGTTCTTGAAGTAAAGCGTCCATTCGACCGTGGGGAAATCGTGGTACTCGATCGCCACGCAACGAACCACCAAGCCGGTCTTCGGATCGGTCCAGGTCAACGTACGCTCGGTCCGCTGATCGTCGAGCTTTCTCGATGCCCGTTCCAGCTTCCACGTCTTCAGCAACTCGGCCGACGCCTTGCCGCCGTAGACAAACGAGAACGGCGGCTCGGCCTTCTCGAACCTCGCCGCCACCCAGCGGCGGGCCTGGGCCATCTCCTCGGGGGTGACGGACGTGGTGGCCTGGACGAGTCGAGGCGCCATCACGGCCCACAGCACCACCCCTAATACGCGGATTCCACAAACGAGCCTGTCGGGCAAGAATCGCAACATCTGTCTCTCCTTCTCTACGGTAAGGGCTTATAAGGTTAACTCAAAATCGAAAACGTTACGGCCCGGCTTGACTTCCCGCTGGAGTGTGGACTTGGTGTTGTAGCGATCGGGTATGGCCTCGCCCGTTTCGTCCATCATCTCGCCGGGGTCGGCCAGGGCGGCCGGAATGTTCTTGCCCGTCTTGCGCTGGGCGTGAATCTCGATCCGGTTCAGTCCGACTACCGGACCTTGCCCGGCGGAAATCGAGTAGCGGCCGTCGCGGATCGGCCCGCCAGCCACCATCCCCTTGGTATCGCCGATTGGATAGAAGGCGATCGAACCTTGTTCGATCGGGACGCCGTCGATGGCGACTTTGCCTTCGACGGCCGCCCGCGCAGGTCCGCCGGTTTTCCCGCAACCGCAAACCAGGCTTACAAGCAGACTCGCAACAACTAGCCCGGATTATTCATGGATCGACGCAAGAGCTGCATATTACCCCGGATTATTCATGGGGACCGGCTATAACGACGAAACGGTCTGTATTTGCGGGACCTGGGAACTCTCCCCTCGGAGACACTACGTAATTCAGTGATTCTCGGATTTTTTTCATAATTTAT
>JAUWJC010000386.1 GCA_030607895.1 Pirellulales bacterium | reverse complement strand
TTTTGGGCCTAATAACCTACATGGGTTGGGGGGGGGCTTGCACCCACGCTATTTTGGGGTTGTCCGGGCGCTTTGCGCGTGGTTGCAAGAACCCACCCTACCGTGTTTCCTGTAATGTTGCTACAGTCTCGATTTTCAGTGTCTTTCGAGTATGGTTGCCACTAAGTGCGGCGTCAAGTAGGTGGATTGCATCCGCACTTTGAGTTGGGAGGAGGTCTCGTCGTGTCCGAAGCGGCCGTCTTGGTAGGGTAGGGGGGTAAGGCAAGATTACCGGCTGGCGGACGGAAAAACCGGCAAATTTCGAGTTGCCCCCATCGGCAAGCCGGGTGCTGGCCTGGTAAAATCAACCAGCAGACCATGGATGGTTCGGACAATTCGAGGAAAATCCGAAAAGGGCTCTTGCACGAGATGGTGAACATCGATATACTATCCAGGTGTTCACTGTTATCTCCTGCAAGGAAAGGATTTTGCCCATGGTCGCTACTGCAAACACCGTCAACACCAAACCCCGCAAACTCATGGCAAAAAAAGCAACGCAACCGAGCAAGTCGGCCGCCAAACCGGGGGCTGCGAAGGACCGGGCCACAGAGGTCCTGGACGCCAATCCAATGCTGAAAAACACCGTGGCCCAAATTGAAAAACAGTTTGGCGAAGGCGCTATAATGCCGCTTGGAAGCGAGCAACTGGGTGAAATCCCCGGCATTTCTACCGGCAGCCTCTCGCTGGACATAGCGCTGGGCGGTCAGGGGATACCTAGAGGGCGGGTGGGCGAGATTTTCGGGCCCGAAGCCAGCGGCAAGACAACGTTGGCCCTGCACGTAATCGCCGAGGCCCAAAAAAAGGGCGGCATCGCCGCCTTCATCGATGCCGAACACGCCCTGGACCCAAGCTGGGCCAAGAAACTGGGCGTGGAGTTGGAGACGCTGTTGGTCAGCCAGCCGGGAAGCGGCGAAGAGGCCATGCAAATCACCGAGATGCTTATCCGCTCCAACGCCGTGGACGTAATCGTCATCGACTCGGTAGCCGCGCTTGTCCCGAAAAAGGAACTGGAGGGCGAGATCGGCGATATCCACGTCGGCCTGCAAGCCCGGCTGATGAGCCAGTCGATGCGGAAACTGACCGGGGCAATCTCCAAGAGCAAAACCTCGGTGATCTTCATCAACCAAATCCGCGAGAAGATCGGCGTGATGTTTGGCAGTCCCGAGACGACGCCCGGCGGCCGGGCGCTGAAGTTCTACACTTCCTGCCGGATCGACGTGCGGCGGATCGGCCAACTCAAGGAGGGCGATGAAGTGATCGGCCAGCGCGTCAAGGCGAAGGTGGTCAAGAACAAAGTGGCGCCCCCGTTCCGCGTCGCCGAGTTCGACATGATGCACACCGACGGCATCAGCTACGAGGGCGACGTACTCGACCTGGCCATGGCCGCGCGGATCATAACCCGAACCGGCGCCTGGTTCCGCTACGGAGACCAACAACTGGGCCAAGGCCGCGAAAAAGTCCGCACGTACCTCAAAGAGAACCCAAAACTGGTGGAAGAACTCCGCGCAAAACTACAGGCCGAGATATAAAGCCGCGACCGGTGGTCGCGGACGGGGTAGCCAGGACAGTTTGCCGCTTGCGGCTTCGCACTGAAGGACTCGGAAAACCGCTTGTCCTGCCCAGTCCGCGACCAACGGTCGCGGCTTTATACCGCGACCAGCGGTCGCGGCTTTATGCCGGTGGCGTTATGGCCCTTCAGTGGCCAACTGGTTAAGCACTTCGATGCCGCGCTGGATCACGGAGTCTTCGGCGGCGTAAGAGATACGGAAGTGGGTGTCGCGGCTGCTGAAGATATTGCCGGGAATGATCAGCAGTTGGTGTTCGGTGATTGCCTTTTCGACGAACTGCGTGCCGGTTCCCCACGGCACCCGGGGAAAGGCATAGAACGCGCCGCCCGGCCGTGGCAACTCGTAGTGTTCGGCCAGCCCGTCTACCAGCATGTCGCGCTTTTTCCGGTACTCCTCGAATTGGGCGCTCATATCGACGTCCATTGCAACGGCGCCGGCCCATTGCATGGGGTGCGGCGCGCAAACGAAGCTGTACTGTTGCAGCTTGATCATTTCCTGGATAATCGCCGCCGGGCCGTGCGCGAAGCCGAGCCGCCAGCCGGGCATGCCGTAGCTCTTGCTGAACCCGTCGACCACCAGCGTATTCGGGTTGAACGCGGCCGGTGAAACGAACGGCCCGTCGTGGCAGAAATCGCGGTATATTTCGTCGCTTATCAGGACGATGTCGTGCCGGGCGGCCAACTCGGCCAGGCCGCGAACCTCTTCGCGACTGGCCACGGCGCCGGTGGGGTTATTCGGGCTGTTGAAGACGATGGCCTTCGTTCGCCCGGTGATTGCCGCGGCAACGCGGTCCAGGTCGATATGAAAATCGGGGTATGTGTCGACCGAGACGACCTTTCCGCCGACGACACCCGCCAGGGCGTCATACATCACGAAGCACGGATCGAACACAATTACCTCGTCACCCGGGTTGACCAGCACCAGCATGGCCAGCACCAATCCGCCGCTGGTGCCGCTGGTGACGAACACCTCGCGGTCGTCGTGCGAGTATTGCTCGTCGATCCGCCGCTGGAGCTTGTCTCTGAGCACGGGCATTCCCTGCGACAGGGCGTAGCCGTTCTTTCGGCTCTCGATCGCTTCGATGGCGGCCTTTCGGACCTTTTCGGGTACGTCGAAGTGCGGCTGGCCGATTGAAAGGTCGATCCGATCGGTGAGCTTTGCCCCCAACTCGAAGACCCTGCGAATACCCGAGGCGTCGAAGCACCTGGTCCGTTCGGCAATCCAATGATCTGACATCGCGTTTGCAAATGGGTGATGGTGTGTGGATGTATTCTACGCCAGCGCGGCCCGGGCGTCGAGCACCTCGGAGAGCGGGCGGTCGGATTGGCTGAGAATCACGAAAAGCAGTGTGAGTGTAACCAGCGCGTCGGGCAGGGGGGTGCCGCCGAGGACGTGCCAGACGTATCCGCTGGGCCCGCCGCCGATGGGTGCTTTGGCCGCTTTCATCGCCCGATACATCTCCGCCCGGCGCGTGTCGGCCATGACGGGTCTGGCGCCGAACTTGCGGATCTTCTCCACAAAAGATCCCGACGTTGCGTCTTCGAGAACAATCTTGGCAGCGGGCTCCCGGCAGAGAATATGTTGGGTCAGAAGGAGCAGCAGTCGCTCGCAGGGCAGGGGGGTGGCCTGTTCGTCCAGCACCCGGCAAAGCTGGCCGTCGTCGTCGATCCGCACGCCGAAATGGGCTTTTTCGGCCCGCACCCGCTCGGCAATGATCCGAGCCGAAAAAGGGACCAGGTTTAATTTGTGCGAAGCACCCTCCGGGCCGTTGGGGCAAATTAAACCTGGTCCCTTTTTCGGCCCTGTCGGGCAGGTGATGATCCGGCAGGCAAGCTGTCCGGTCAATTCTTCGAGATAGCCAAGCAGCGGGCGGCAGGTGCTCTGGACCACAACTCGCAACGGACGCAATGCGTGATAGTGCTCGGCAAAGACGGCCAGATAAGGGGCGTCGACCTGAAGGCGTCGCAGCGAGCCGTAGCTTCGCGTGGGTCGGTCCGCTCCGACGAGAAATATCCGGCGAATTGCATCCAAGGGGCCGCCGGTCGATAAGGGCTGCGGCCCGTCGGCCCAAAACTTCAACCCCACCGCCTGCGGCCGGCCGTCGCTGTCGCCGCCCAGAATCCCACCGGCGCATTGCAGATGCTCGATGGCAAAGGCCACGCAGGGCGCGCTGGCCTGGCCAAGGTCGATCACGTGACATCCGGCCCAGCGAAGTCCTTCGGCCGCGGCGGCAACCAGTTCCGGTGCAAGCGGCCGGCCGTCGCCGGCGATGACGGCCACCGGCGATTCGGCATGGTTGGGCTGTCGGTGTTTTAGATAGACGCCCAACGCGGCGGCCAATTGCCGGGCGGTTGCCGGCGCCATCTCGTTCAGATACACGCCCGCCGCGCCTTCCCGATAGAACAACGGTCGCGACTGGGCACGGGATTGGGTTTCCTCGATCCGCTTGACCTGTCGGGCAGACAGTGTGCCTGTATCTTGGCGATGCGGGCACTGGCGGCAGGCCGGATAGAACCCGGCCAGTCGACCCAGGTGTACCGCCCGGCTGATCGGGTATCGCCGGCCCGGGCAGAAATACTCGACGGTTTGTTCTTCCGGTTCTCGCATCACGGCACCACAGCATCGCTGAACGGGGTAGGGCAGAGGGGCGCACTTTAGACTCGGAGCACCCTTTGGGTCAAGAGCAGACCGCGGCCGCGGACGAAATGCCATAAAGCCGCGACCGGTGGTCGCGATTGGGGTAACCGTTCACGGGATTATCTCGGCCACGGATGAAACACGGATGAAACACGGATCAAGGGGCCGGATTTCGAGTACCGCCTCATTCGCGTCCGGCACGACATCAACATAGTTCTACTGCTTAAAACTCACAATCAACAGAAGGTCTTTCTATCCAAGACGTTTCGTCAATTCCTTCAGAAAACCACGAAGAACACGAAGGGCACGAAGTAAGGAAATGTCTAGTTGATAAACCGTGTTTTCTCGATGTCTACTCCTTCTTCTCTTCGTGTACTTCGTGTTCTTCGTGGTAGATCAA
>JAUWJC010000412.1 GCA_030607895.1 Pirellulales bacterium | reverse complement strand
CTTTTTCCATGTCGGCGAAGAACGTTTTCACCAAGGGATGCAACTCACCGCCGACATGGAAAAAGACTCCCGACCCCCTGGAGGTCCCAAGAACCGCATGTTTCTTACCGCGAACGCGACTGGTAAACTGGAGATTGGCAACTTAGATTTCCTGGATAGGCGATGGAGGCAACGGGATGTTGGCGCGGCGCGTAACGGCCTCTTTGCGAGTAGCCCTGACGGCTGCAATTGTGGCGTTTTGCTGTTCGGCCCCCGCCGCCGAGCATCCCCAGGCGAAGAACCTGCTGTGGCTGATCGGCTCGCCCGACGCCTTTACCTGGGAATTCGGCCTGGCCGAGGAGGGCTATCAGGCGTTCGCCCGGCGGTACGGCAACCCGATCGTCTACACGGTGGGCAGCAGCAAGTCGAGCGACTGGCCGTACATTCATCCGTCGCACCGTGACGGTTGGGCCGGCGCGAAAGCGTACACCTTTACCGTCAGGTTTCAGTCGCCGCAGGACCAGAACCGGCCGCTGTTTTTGCTGATCGGTATTGTGGGCGCCCACAACAGCGAGCACTCGAAGATCACGGTCACGGTGGGCAAGAAGGCGCTGCCGATTCAAATCGCGCCGGCCGGCGACGGAGCGCCTTGCTTCAACCGGCGGCTGAAAGGCACGCCTCGGACAATCATCTTTCCCATCCCGGCCGGATTGGTCAAGAAGGGTGCCAACTCGATCTCCATCCGGCTCGACGAGCAGAGTTGGATACTATACGACTACGTGGCACTGAGCAAAAAAGACAAGCCGCTGGCGATCGTACCGCCTCCGGAAGTGGAGCTTCTGGCCGAGTTCCGCAAGGGACCAATGGCCGGCGTCGAGGAGATCGTGTTTGCGGTCCGCAAGCCGGGTAGAGACGGGCACTGGTACGCCAACTTCAGCTACTATGCCGACGACGAGAACCGGCTCACCTATGCCGGCGGTGGAGGGCTCTTTCGGTTCGACCTGACGACCGGCAAGACAACCGCAATCCTCGAAGACCCGGAAGGCACGGTCCGCGATCCCGTAGTGCATTACGACGGTCGGAAGATACTCTTCTCCTACCGCAAGGGCGGCACTTCCCACTGCCACCTGCACGAGGTCAATATCTACGGCTCCGGCCTGCGCCGGCTCACCGACGGACCGTACGACGACATCGAGCCGATCTACCTGCCCGACGGCCATATTATGTTCGTCTCCAGCCGCTGCAAGCGTTGGGTGAACTGCTGGCTTACGAAGGTGGCCGTGCTCTACCGCTGTGATGCCGACGGCCGCAACATCCGTATCCTTTCGAGCAACAACGAACACGACAACACGCCCTGGGTGCTTCCCGGCGGACAGGTTCTCTACACGCGCTGGGAATACGTCGATCGGAGCCAGGTCCTCTTTCATCACCTTTGGATCAGCAGCCCGGACGGCATCCGCCAGACGGTTTTCTACGGCAACATGCACCCGAGCACCGTAATGATCGACGCCAAGCCGATTCCCGGCTCGCGCAAGGTGGTGGTTTCGTTTTCACCCGGTCACGGGCGGCGCGATCACGACGGCGTGATAACCATCGTGGACCCAAGGAATGGGCCGGATGACAAGAGCTTCGCCCGGCAGATCAGCCGCAGCGCCGTGCATCGCGATCCCTGGGCGTTTTCGGAAGAGGCGTTCATGACGGCCAGCGGGCAGCGGATCCTGCTGATGGACGGCCGGGGCCTCACGCAAACCGTCTTCGAGCTATCGGAAAAAGACCGCAAGGCGGGCTTGCAGTGCCACGAGCCCCGGCCGCTTTGTCGGAGGCCGCGAGAGCCGGTTGTCCCCAACAAGGTTGATTGGACGAAGGAAACCGGCCGCCTGTTGCTGACGGACGTGAACGAAGGCCGCAGCATGGAGGGCGTCAAGCCTAAGGAGATCAAAAAGCTGCTCGTCCTGGAGACACTACCCAAGCCGATCAACTTCACCGGCGGCATGGAGCCGATTAGCTACGGCGGCACGTTCACGCTGGAACGCGTGCTGGGGACCATCCCCATTGAGGCCGACGGGTCTGCCTACGCCGAACTGCCGACACTTAGAAGCCTGTTCTTCGTTGCCCTGAACGAAAACGACATGGCCGTCAAGCGGATGCAGAGCTTCGTGACCGTTATGCCGGGCGAAACGACCACCTGCGTGGGCTGCCACGAGCAGCGGACCACGACCCCGCTAGTCGACCAGAGCGATCTATTGGCCTGCCGCCGCAAGCCGAGCCGGATCGAGCCCATCGCCGACGTGCCCGAAGTGTTCGATTTCCCTCGCGACATCCAACCCATTCTCGACCGGCACTGCGTCGAGTGCCACGACTACGACAAGCCCGAGGGAGGCGTAATCCTTACCGGCGACCGGGGCCCCATGTTCTCGATCAGCTACTACACCATAACCGCCAGAAGCATGGTGTCCGATGGGCGGAACGCGCTGGGTAACCGGGCGCCGCGAACCATCGGCAGTTCGGCCAGCCGGTTGATGAAACTGATCGACGGCAGCCATTACGACGCCAAGCTGTCGGAACACGAGCGGAAGATGGTCCGGCTGTGGATCGAGACCGGCGCCGCCTATCCGGGCACATACGCCGCACTGGGAAGCGGCATGATCGGCGGATACGCCCAGAACCAGATCGATCGATCCGACATCCAGTGGCCCAGCATGAAGGCCTCGATGGAGGCGATCAAGCGTCGTTGCCGCGGTTGCCACAAGCAGCAGACAGCCCTGCCGCTTTCGCCCACCGACAACGTGGGCGGACCGCCCTGGGTCACACTGAAGCCCGACGATCAACGCCGCCGCTTCACCCGGCACTTGCTCTACAACCTCACCCGGCCCGAGCGGTCGTTGATTCTGTTGGCGCCGCTGTCGAAGAAGTCGGGCGGCCATGAGTCGTGCGGGCAGGCGGTCTTCGCCGATACGGCCGACGCCGACTACCAGAAGGTCCTGCTGGCCGTACAGGACACCAAGAAGAAGCTCGACCGGATCAAGCGGTTCGACATGCTCGGATTCCGCCCCCGACCGCAGTACGTCCGAGAGATGAAGCACTACGGCATCATCCCGGCCGATCTGGCCGAAGACGCCCCGATCGACTGTTATGCCGTCGAGAAGGCCTATTGGGAATCGCTCTGGCATCGGGCAGACAACTCATCCGGCAGTCGGCAATAAAAACCGAAACGGACCACTGCCCGTATGCTATTGTTGAGATGGAATGATCAAGGCTCGAACCAAACAGACCGACACTAGGCCCATCGCTGTCAGAATGTGCAGACGCGCGCGGCGGGTTGCCTTTGTGGGCTGCCTGCTGATTCCGGGTTGCGGCCGGTCCGGCGGCGGGGGCTCGCCCAACTTACCCCGCATGGAACTCGACGAACTTTCAGAAGACGCACAAGCTCGGCAACGCGAGGAGTTGGAAAAGATTACTATCCATCTTGGTGGTGGAATCGCACTGGGGAACCTGAGAATCGCGCCTAAAAAGGTTGAACTTCGCAAGGTCTCCGCAACCGATCGGTCCGGCCGCAAGACCGAAACCAAAGAGCCCGTGCTCGTCCTGACGTTCCAGGTGCAAAACGTTGCCATGGACGAAAAGCAAGTCTTCGAGCCGTTGGCCCAAGCAACTGGAAAAGACAACATCGGCCACGACCTCAAACGGCTCGGCGGTCGATTCCGGGGCTGTCGGCTTGCAGGCGACCAACAGCACGACGAGCTAAAGCCAGGCGATCGGGCCACGATCCTCGTCTGCCTGAAGCCCGCAAGCAAGAAGGCCGCCAAGTACCGCTGGCTGATCCACACCAAAGTCCGCAACGCGCCGGTCGACGACTGGGAGAAGTGGTGCCTGGAGTTCGACGCCGACGAGATCGAGACGCCGTGATGTGCCCGCAAGGGCGCGACCGGGCGCACTAACGTGCAGCGCGGGTGGGCCGAGCGACTCATTGGCTCAAGCCCAGTTGCCGCTTGACTTCTTCCAGCGGGATGGATTCCGTCTGCCTGGCACGTTCGTCAAGCAGTGTCATGAGTTTGGCGTTTTTGCGGGTAAGGGCCACTTCCCGATCAAACTCATCGACAAGGCTCACGAAGAACTCGTTGCCGTCAGCCGTTTTTACCAGGATGTCTTCTTCGCGGGCCTGGTCCAGCAGTGCCTGGAGTTCGGACGCCTTAGAACGTGTTTTGAAATTGTCCTCGCTTGGTCCCCTCTCCCACTGGGAGAGGGCTAGCCCGGATTATTCATCGCGCTGTCAGTTTGGTTGGATTTTAGATGGGTTGGGCGTAAAAGGGCATTTTGCTTGCGGAGCGGGCACAAGACCCCCTTTCCCCCAAGTCGGCGGGCGGCCGGGG
>JAUWJC010000483.1 GCA_030607895.1 Pirellulales bacterium | reverse complement strand
TTTGGCATGTGACACTAGCCCGAATACACTAGCCCTAAGCGCAAGCGAGGTAAAGAGGTAAAGGGCGAGTTCCCTCGCTTGCGCTTCGGGCTAGTGTGTCATCTCAAACTGAACGCCAATCCACCGAGAAACCGTTTGGTGCTGGTTCCCAAGCTGGAGCTTGGGACCGAGAGCAATAGCCATGGCAAAAAAGAAGCAGAAAACCCGTGCCCTGTTTCGCAAAAACCGTAGTACACGCGCTCGGCAAACCGACTGGACGCGACGCTTTGAAGAACACGGGTTCGAGGAAGAAGACACTCTTACCGGCGAGCGCCTGACCGGCAAGGGCGAACTCACCCGCCGACGAACCGTTCGAGGCTCCGAACTAGACACGGGCGACGAGCCGGGCTTCGACATCTATCTCGAAGTGGATAGTGCGGTATGCCAGAGCGGCCGCGTGCTTTCCATGCACGGGCTGGCCAGTACGGTCGAAGCGGAAGACGGCCGGCTCTTCCGCTGCGCCACGCGGCGATTGCTGAAAACACTCAGCACCGCGCAGCGACACGTTGTGGCTGCCGGCGATCGGGTTTCGTTTCGCGTGGTCGAGAACACCGACACGAACACGAACGAGGGCATCATCGAGCGGGTAGAGCCGCGGCGGGGAAGCATCTGTCGGACCAGTGGCGGCCGCCAGCAGATCATCGTCACCAACGTCGATCAAGTGCTGATCATAGCCAGCGCCGCCGAACCGCGGCTCAAACCCAACCTGATCGATCGCCTCTTGATAACCGCCGACAAGAGCCGCATCCGACCAGTCGTCTGCATCAATAAGATCGATCTGGTCGATCCGGCAGTCTTGCAGCCCTTGGTGGGCGTGTACAGCCAGATGGGCTACAGCGTGCTTCTCTTGAGCGCGCAAAGCGGCTTCGGCATCGACCGGCTGCGCCGCGCGCTCGCCGGGCGCGAAAACGTGGTGACCGGACAAAGCGGCGTGGGCAAGTCGTCGTTGCTAAACGCGATCGATCCGAGCCTGGACCTCCGCGTGGCAAGTGTGAGCGCCGAGACCGAAAAAGGACGGCCCACCACCAGCACCGCTCGGCTCTTGCCGCTTTCATGCGGCGGTTACGTGGTCGACACGCCGGGCATCCGCCAGTTCCAGCTTTGGGACGTAATTGCCGAGGAGGTGGCCGGGTTCTTCCGCGACTTGCGACCCTACGTGAGCCATTGCCGGTTTCCGGACTGCACGCACACTCACGAAGCCGCCTGTGCCGTCAAGGATGCAGTGGCCGACGGCCGGCTCGACCAGCGCCGCTACGAAAGTTACTGCCATCTTCGTGCCGGCGACTTCGGTTAGAACTCCTGGTCCCAGCGACGAGCAGCATGCAACACGCGGACGACGCGGATGCCGTCCTCCAACGGCTCGTAGAAGATCAAGTAGTTGCCAGCGACAAAACGCCGCACTCCTTCCCGGAGTTGATCTTGCTGCTGCCCGAGGAGCTTATTCTCGGCCAGCATGGCAACGGTACGATCCAACCGGTCGAGGACACGATCCGCCGCCGCAACGTTGTCTTGGGCGATGTACAACCAGATGTCGCGGAGATCCGTCCGGGCCAGCTTGGAGCGAGTGATACGGGCCATTAGGACAACGCAGACCGATGCTGCTTAAGGACCTCACGGCCTTCCGCTTTGACCGATTCGACATCCCAGTCTTCGACCTCGCCGCGATCGATCGCGGCAAGCCCCTTCCCAACTTCCTGACGAATATACTCTTCCCAGAGCGAGGGCATGGCACTCTCATCAATCAAGAGGTACACCTTCTGGGTCTGCTCGTCCTGGAGCTTGATCGGTTGGCCCGGATGCTCCTTCACGGCATTTCGTATTTGTTCGGTGATCTTCGGTGCCATGAGATTATTATACCACCGCGGCCGGTGGCGGCAACCGAAGGAAAACTGTCACGGAACGCGAAAGGGGACAGGTATGGCTCATTTGAAAAAAACGGCAACATCTGAACCTTGGTGGTCAGCTCACAGCCGAAATCCTGAACCCTAACACCTTTTCACGTAACGCATTACGGAAAATCGATCAGTGATCTTTGTCAAGAACTTAACGATTGAGGTTAATAGTGTAGAATACGGAACCATGGCCACGCACGATCCGACCAATAGCGATTCGACCGCCATCGAAGAACAATTGGTGGCGTACCTCGACGGAGAACTGGACGAGCAGTCCAGCCGGCGAATCGAGGAGTTGCTGGCCGCCGACCCGACGGTCCGCCAGAAGTTGGAACAACTGGACCGGACGTGGGAGTTGCTGGATGAACTGGGCCAGTCGCCGGTGGATCGCGACTTCACCGAGACCACGCTGGAGAAGGTGGCCGGGGCAGCGGAGGAGGATGTCGAGCGTGGGCGGGCGGAGATACCCCGGCGTCGCCGCCGCCGATGGTTAATAGCGGGCGGTGGGTTGTTGGCAAGCGGTCTGGCCGGTTTCCTGACCGTGACTCTTTTCTGGCCGAACCCCAACCGGCAGTTGCTTCGGGACCTGCCCGTGCTGGGCAGTCTCGATCAGTACAACCAGATCGACGATGTCGAGTTCCTGCGATTGCTGCGAGGTGAGGGACTCTTTGCAAAGGCCTCGGCCGTTGAGACGCGATTTGCCAAAGGGCGGATCGAGAACATGACCCCGGACGAGAAGCACGAATTGGCACGGCGTTGGGACCGGTTTGCCGCCTTGGAACCCGATGAGCAAGAGCGGCTTCGCCAACTCCACCACCAAATCGAGCGAGCCCTCCACGCGGCCGAACTCCGCCAGGTTATGCAGCATTACTACGAGTGGCTCAAGACGCTGCAACCGTACATTCGGGCGGAATTGCTCGATATGCCTCCCGCGAAACGAGTCGAGCGGATCAAGGGAATTCAAGTCAAGCAACGTCTCGAACAGGTGAAGCGACTCGGCCCAGACGACGCAAAAGCACTCTTCCAATGGATGGAAGCCACCGCAACCCGGTACGAGCCCCAGATTCTGAAGGCCTTGCCCGAGCAGCAACGGCAGCGGTTGGCCAAGCTCAACGGTCCGGCGTATCGCCGGGCGATCATGGAGGCACTATGGACGCGGTGGCAATCGGCCAAGCCGGGAGGGTCGCTGCCGATTCCCGAGCAGGACCTGGTGGATTTGCGATCCAAGCTCTCACCGGCCACGCGCCGGAATCTCGAATCGCTGCCGACGGCCGAACAGTGGCAAATCGTTGTCGGTTGGGTTCGCCAACTCGCTCGCCACCAGGTGACCGGCCGGCGTCCGGGTCGATCCGCGCCGTCGATGAGTGAAGAGAAACTGACTCATTTTTTCGAGCACGAGTTGACCTCAAAACAACGCGACCGACTGCTGGGTCTTCCCGCCGAGCAGATGCAGCAGGAGTTAGGGCGGCTGTACGTGGCCCATCTGAGGGGTTCCGAAGGTCTGCCGCGGCGGCCGGGAGATTTGCTCCGGGCCAAACCGCGTTTGTTCGATCCGCGGCACGGCCCGCCGCCCCGATCGAGAAGAGGGTTCCCCCCCGATTTCCGCCCCCCCCAACGCCAATAAAGCCGCGACCGGGGGTCGCGCGGGACAATTCGCGTCCGCCGGGCGTTACTTCGCGCCGGGCGCGGCCCCCAGAGCGCGG
>JAUWJC010000637.1 GCA_030607895.1 Pirellulales bacterium | reverse complement strand
GGGCGATGCCGATGGGGGAGCGACTCGCCCGTTGCCAGTGCGGCGGCCGGCGAGAGCGACTCGATCGCGTAAAACGCCCCCAGGCCTTTCGCGCCGGGTGCCGGCGGGCCGTCGTTGTAGGCGTTGGCCACGTCGCCCACATAGGAGCGCTGCTGCGGAATCTCCCACATGTTGTTCATGTAGTCGTGCTTCGTGGGGTCTTCCGGCATGGTGAAATGAACGATTGTCAGCACGCCGGCCGCAAAGTCGATCGAGCCGAGCACGTTCCGCGCCCGTTGCTGCGACGTGCCGATTTTCGAGCGGCACTCGGCGTCGGCCCGAAGGTGAATCGCTTGAGGCGTGATTTTCAGCCGATCGGGCGGGATATGGCCGAAGTAGTCCGACTTAACCACCGGCCCCAGTTCGCTCACTTCGCCCGGCTTGTAGGGCACCACGACGACCGTCCGGGGTCCCGCCGAAAACATCCCCAGTATCCAGATGGACACGAGCCCCTTTTCCTTGGTCATCGGTTGACCCTGGTTGGTGATGGTGTTGGCCGTTTCGTAGCCGACCATCTTCACGTTGCTCCCGACCGCCGCCGGTGCGGCTTCCCGGCCAAAGAGCTTGCGGATGTCGTCTCGGGCAAGCAGTCGGATGTCGCGAGTAACCGCTAGATCGAACTGCATGGCCGAGGCGTTTTGGAATTTCATCCGCTTGACCAGCCGACAGAACGAGTCGTCATCGCCGGAGGTTACTTTCCAGGCCCCTTCGTTAATGGCGGGCGGAGTGTACCAGTTATCGAGGTTCTGCTCGGCACCCGGCTTGAACCAGAGGCTGAACTGCCCACCCTCGGGCGAGAGCCACATTCGCTCTTCGGCCCCGTAGTTGTTGAATCGCGGGTCGAGCTTGCCCGCCTCGATAAACGGGCGGTTGATGAATCCGAAACTCGGCCCGTCCGTTCCGCCGCAGGTCGAGGTCATCACCCGACCCTGCCACTGCGGGCAGATAGCCACTCGGGCACCGTCGTCGTCGGCCAGTTCGACGAGTTTGGTGTGTTTGGCCAAGAAATCACGCGTTTCGCGATACGACATCTCATCGCCTTTCGTTTTTTCTGCGTTGATAAAGACCGACACTGCGATCACCGCAATGCTTACAAGGCCGCGACCGGTAGTCGTGGCGAACGATTCGCGGCAGTCGTACATTATTCCCCCGGGGCGCGACCACCAGCCGCGGCTTTGTGAGCGACCTGGCGGCGGGCGGCGGCCAGCAACCGTTGGCGATTGGCCGCGACAAAGTCCTCCGGCCCGGTCATTCGGCCGGCCGCCGCAACCAACCCGGGCACCGGCACCATCTCGATCGCCTCCCACGGGCAGACTTGGAGCACGTGCGCGTCCGACTTCTTGCTTGGAATACGAATACACAGCTTGCAACCGATGCACTGGTCCCAATCGACTTCGCACCAAGCGCCCAGTCCGGGCGTGTCGGCGTATTGCTCGATCTTCACGATGCAGTCGACCGGGCAAATCTCCCTGCACGACTCGCAGCCGGTGCAGTTGTCGGCATCGATGACGGCCAGCGCCTTGGGTACCTTCTTGCGGCGCGGCTTCGTGCTTTTGGGGCTAAGGCTCATTTGAAAAAATCTGCAACATCTTAACCTTGGCGGTCAGCTATCAGCTATCAGCCATCAGCCTTTGGGAACAACGTTTTTTGCAGGGGTTTCCGGCTGATAGCTGACTGCTGATAGCTGACTGCTGATAGCTGACTGCTGATAGCTGACGGCTGACCGGAGCAGGGTACTTC
>JAUWJC010000312.1 GCA_030607895.1 Pirellulales bacterium | reverse complement strand
GTTGGTTGCCCAGCCCGATCCAGCGGGCACCCAGCGCATCGCCTCGCCCGCCGACGTGGCCCGCGGCCCTCTGGGGCGGTCTGGTGGACTTGTCGCGGACCGAGTAAGAGCCTGCCAGGGTCTGCTGGTCACGTCCGATGCCGATGGGGAAACGTCCGGCGTAACACCTTTGAAGCGTCAGTATCAACTCGTACTTGTTCAGGTCGACTTCCGCGTTGAACGGTCCCCGCACGACCTTCAGCTTCCTGCCCGGCTCCAAATTCTGGGGATTGCGGATACCATTGATCTTGGCGAGCAATTGTATGGGCACGTTGTATCGCTGGCCGATCCGATCGAGCGTATCGCCTGGCTGCACCGTGTAGGCCGGTTCCAGCAGGTGTTGCCGCGAATAGATCACGGTGCCGGCCAGTTGGCTCAGCAGTCCTTGTACCTGGCGGGCCTGGTCGGGTGAAAGCTGTGGGGCATTGCGCCAAGCCGTCAATTCCGAAAGAACCTCAGCTAGCCGACCTTGGTTCAGCCTTTGGCGGGCATCTAGCATGAAAGCCGAAAAACTGCCACGTGGCCGGGGCACTGCCGGCTGGGTAGTCCGTGGCACCGCCAGTCGAGCGTTGGCCGAAGTGCCGGCCCGCAACGGCGGATTGTCTCGACCGGCGGGCGGAGGCTGGCCAATGCCGGCCGGCCGTGGCGGCACTACGCGCGCTTGCTCGGCGGAAGGTGTGCGCTGCCCTGCCGATGGGTAGTTGGGCGGCGGCATGCCGATCGTGCTGCCGGTTGTCGGCGGGGCCGATTTCGGTTTGGCAGTGTTTGTCTTTCCGGGACCGGTCGCAACGGACAACGGAGAGTTCAAGGCACCCGTATTGACTGCCGAAGGCACGGAAACGTCTACTGCCGGCGGGGTGTTTTGGGAAGCAGTCAGACTGCCCGGCTGACCGGGGGGGACTGCGGGCGGGGCGGTCGACCCCGCGCCAGGCAACTTTACCATCGGCGCTTGCCACTGCTCGGAGTTGGACGGTGCCGGGTTGTTGTTGATCGACACGTAGACGCCATAGGCAATCGCTCCCAACATGGCCATGACAAACAGCGTCTTGAGCGAATTCATGATCGTCCTCCTTGACGGATCATACGAGATTGAGGTCTTCTATCGGGAACGTAGGGTGCGTGAAACGCACCATGAACAACTGAATTGGTGCGTTGCACGCACCCTGCAACTCTTCTATTGGGAAAAAGGAGACAAGCAGTGTCAAGCGATACCGAGTGGTTCGACGAGCCGGATGATGAACTGGATGATAGTGAGTATCCCGACGAAGACGACCTCGACGACGAGTTGACCGAGACCGTGCCTTGTCCTCAGTGCGGTGCCGAAGTGTACGAGGACACCGTCCGTTGTCCGGTCTGCGGTGCCTACGTCACCTTCGACAACAGCATCTGGTCCGGACGACCCGGCTGGTGGATTCTACTGGGACTTCTGGGCATCCTGGCCGTTTTGGTGGTCCTGGCCGGGATAACCCCGTGGTAACCAACCCAGCAAATCCACCTACTCGGACCGATCCGGGAGGGGATAATCATACGCGAACCTGCCGGGTATTGCTACACCAAATGCGGGCTATATCCCTTTTTTCCGGCTTTTCCACGAGTAAGGCCGATCGACCAGGCAGCGCTTGATGAACTGGGCAATGTACTTCTCCAGATTCAGGCCCTGGACGCCCAGCATCTTCGTTCCCTGAAGCTTTGTGCCCAGAGTGCCGTAGTAGAGGTCTTTCGGCCTGCTGCCGTCGCCTTCTTCCGCCTTGGGATCGGAACGGGCGCGTTCGAATTTCGTGAACACCTGCCGGGCGTCCCGCACCGCCCGCGCGTTGCCCTTGCCGACCACGCTCAGCACGGCCACTTCCCTTCGGAAGTCCAGTTGGTCGGGTTTCTTCAGCAGCTGTCTCAGTTTCTGATCGAGGATGGTGAGCCGGTGCGCCGGTGGGGCCAGTGCCGCCTTCAGCGATAAGCCGGGGGTGGACCATTCCGGCGATATCAGCACCAGTGCCTTCACGTCTTGACCTTGCTTGCCGGTAGCCAGCGGCGGCCAATCCCAGTCGAGCCGGGTCCAATTCACTGCCACCGATGCCCCCATGCCGGCCCCTACCACGCACAACTTCTCGATATTCAACTCCTTGGCGTCGTTCTTCTTCATGAGAAACTGTTTGAGTTTCTCCATGTCGAATCGAACCATGGCCGCAAACTCGGTGCGGGGCATCGCCTCGGCATCGAGCGGCTTTCTGGCACCAACTTTCTCTTTACTCTTACCGTGGCCTCGCAGATCGGGTACCAGCACGGCGTGGCCCAATTGCTGCAAATCGCTGGGTAAATCGCCAAAATCGTTCCGCGAACCCTTCAGGTCGTGCAACAAGATAACCGGAACGCTCTGTTTGCCCTCGGTGCCGGGCCAAAACGTCGCACTCAGTTGCAGTCCGTCGGCCGTTTCCAGCGCAACTTCCTCGGGCGGCGGGATTTTGTCTTCCTCGTCCGCACCGCCTTTCTCGTCGGCAGCCAGCACAACGCCGGAATACAACAGCGGCATGGCAAAAATCGCTGCCAAGATCAGCAGGGCACAACCCCGCCACGATTGCCGGAATACCCCGTGTCCAAGTGACGCAAATCGTTTTCTAAACATGGCAAGTGGACCTCGGTTTGGCTCGGCTTCTAAGTGATACGCGGCTGTTACCCGCCGAGTTCATCGTAGACGGGTCGACGGTGTCCGTCAAGAAACGACGCAAGGGACATCTGCATCTGCTCGCGGAACCGGCCCCGCCTTGTGGGGGTATGCCGGTGCGTCGAAACCGTCTGCAACCGCCGACTATTCCAACGGGGCCGTGTCCCGGGCGAAATCGGCGTAGGCGTCGTGGGGATAGAAATGGCGTCCGATCTGGTCCGCCAGAACCCGGACGAACTCGCGGCGGAATTGCGGCTCCTGCTTTTCCGACGTGGGAATGGCCCTGGTCGGCGGATAGACCGCCTCGGTAAGGGTCTTTTCGAAGGCCGTCACGCCCGTCCGGCAGTTGCCGACCTTGATCGAGACGTTGGCCTTTCCCTGATAGAGCGTTTGGCCCTCATAGATGCTAAAGCGTTCCAGGTCCACTCCCAGCACCATGTCGGCGTCGAGTGCCTTGCCGATCTCGACGTATTCATCCCAGGTGTTCTCGTCAACCCATTCCGCCACCTTGCGATGGTCGATCACCTCGATATCGCGAACGTTTCGTTGCAACAGAATTCCGATTTGCCGGGCCAGATCGTTGGCTACGCCGGAGTTGCGATATTGCAACTCGACCAACGGACGACAGACAACGGCCACACGCTTGTTACGCAATCCGTCGAATTCGGCGTCGATGTCGTGCCCCTTGATCACGTACATCGCGGTTGCCAGTACGCTGGTGCAACCGCCGCTGGGGACTGTCGCCGCAAGCAGCACCGCGGCGGCAAGCAGATAACCGCATTGCACGTGGAAACGAGCCATCATGGTTCCTCCTAGCGCGGCCTTCGGCCGCAACCAAAGTACTCATCTCGCTCCGCGAGATGGAGCTTCGTCTCGCGGAGCGAGACGGATACTTGTTGGCCAACGCAATATTTTGCCGACGAGCCAGCAGAAGAGAGGGCAAAAGATAGCGACAACCCGCATCTAGTGCAAGGCTGATTAACTCGACCCCCACAGGTGGGGGCCCCGCCGCGAAAAAAGGACCACGTTTAATTTGCCGCCTGCGGCCCGAAGGGTGCTTCGCACAAATTAAACCTGGTCCCTTTTTCGGGGGGTGCCGATTCCCTGCTCTCCGCGGGCGATTTCCCGATCAGCGAAATTTTTTCAGACCGGGGGTTGACGGCCCATTTTGCCGGCGTATAATCACTATCTGGACTGAGACTCAAACTCAATCTCAGCCTCCTGCCCGCCGACGGTGGCGAGGTTGAAGTAAACATTAACTGTTCACGGAACTTGACTGTGGTCTGGAAAGGGGCGTAGCGTGGCCTTCTTTATTGACCGCGCGAGTCTCAATTTCAATTTGAAGGGAGGTGATGCCTGCAAACAACAGTGTATGGGCAAACAACAGTGTGTGGTACGTCTCGTGTCATCACGCGGACGAAAGATAAATCGTAATCGCTAACACTAACTGGAGAAAGCAAATGAGATTGTTTTGCATGTTTGTAAGTTTGATAGTGGCAGTACAGTTGTCCCTCTGCGCCCAAATCGCGAACGCCGAGATTATCGACGGTCAGAACTGGGCCGACTCAGTCGTCAGTCACACCGACAAGATCCAGAATTACGGTGGAGACTTTATGGATCCGACGACAGAGTGGTGGGTTACGGGAAAGTCGGATGCCGACGTGAACGGCAACGGTTACGCCTGGGATGAGGGTATAGACCAAGATTACGTGGCCGGCTGGCGGGCCAATGCGCCCGGCGAGAATATCACCGTTGGCTTCAACACCGGTCTGGCCGACATGGCTGGTAATGATCTGGCCGTCCACATGTACGGCGGACCGAATGCCATCGCGTCTGTCTTGGGCAGCGTTGATGGTGTGTTCTACACCCAGATCGGTTCGATAGGGTCGGGCACGCCGGGGTACTTCCGCGACGAGGAATTCGACTTCGACGGCAAGTTCAGCGGTGACGTTCAGTATATCAAGGTCCTCCGAGAAGCGAATGGAGCGAATACGGGCATGTTTTTCGACTCGTTCGCATCGGCACCGGCATCGGTGATACCCGAACCGATGACCTTGGTTCTACTGGCATCGGGCGGGCTGCTGATGATTGGCCGTTGGCTGGTTACTCGCCGCCGTGCCGCCTGAGAGCTTTGGTGGGCAAACGAATGTTCCAAGCTCGGGGGCGGTTGACGCCGCCTCCGAGCGTTTTTCCTCGACTTTCCTCCACGGGAGATCGATTGTGCGCGAAACCAAAGGATTTACACTCGTCGAACTGTTGGTGGTGATCACCATCATTGGGACTCTAATGGCCCGGTTGCTGCCGGCCGTGCAAGCGGCACGCGAGTCTGCGCGGCGGGCAACGTGCCAGAACAATCAGCACCAGCTTTCACTGGCCATGCTCTCCTTTGAGTCTGCCAAGAAGCATTTTCCCGGATACAGAAACAACGTAAGCAAGGTAGGCGCATCAAATCCGACAATTACGACCTGGATTGTGCCGATTCTGCCTTACATCGAGCGGCGGGACCTTTATGACCTTTGGTCGGGGAAAGTTACTTCAGAGGACCCGGACGAAAAGAAGGTCCGGATCAACCTACTGATCTGCCCCAGCAGTCCACCCGAGTGGTCGCCCGCGCCGTTGGCGTATATTCCCAACCGTGGTGCATACGGCAAGGACGACAGCCCGGCCGAGGGTGTTTGTCTGAATCTTGCGCCCCCCCCGCCCCCCCCCCCGGGCCCGGCCGCGCCCCGGCCGGCGCCCCGCGCCGCCGAGGGGCCTGCGGACAGCTCCCGGGGGTCTGGGCCGCGCGCGCGGGCGC
>JAUWJC010000291.1 GCA_030607895.1 Pirellulales bacterium | reverse complement strand
GCTCTTGAGCATCCATGCCCGTCCCTCCTTTGTGGCAATAAAGGAAGGATGGCGAATTTCGGCACTCAGGGCGAGCCCGATTTTCTGTTCATATGTCCACACATAGAAAACGTTAGTGTCAGGAAGCTTCGAGCATCTCGTGTAGCACGATTTTCATGCCTTCGGGATCGAAGTCGTGCGTTTCGTGGTGGCCTTGGTGTCCGCGGAACCGTATCCAGCCGCGCCGCTCGGCCCGTTGGACGGCCTCCTCGACGAGCCCACGGATGATGATTTTCTTGCGGTCGCTCAGATGCCAGATGTTCACCAGTGCCGCGGTACCCATGCCGCCGACAAACGGCCAGCGTTCGATGAGAACCGTTTTCGCTCCGCCGCGTGCCGCCGCGCATGCCGCCGCAACGCCTGCCGGTCCACCACCGCAGACGAGCACGTCGGCCTCGGCCATGACCTCGACCTTTGTCTGGGGCACTAGAATGTGTGCAGGCGTGTTCGACTTGGCCGGCGGAGCCGTTTTTGCCGATTCTTGCGGCTTGTCTTCCGCGCCCGCGGCGGCACCGGCAAACAGCGCGGCGCCCGAGGTCATCAGGAATTGCCGCCGATTTCGTTTGAACATCATGTGTTGATCCTTCAGCAGCCCCTACGATAGCACGGCCCGTTGGGCCTGTCTTCACTGCGCAACCCGTAACAAAACCGCGACCACGCGGCGCTTGGACATGAGCCCCAACGCACCCACCGAGGCCGGACTACTCTCCGATGATTTTCACCAACACCCGCTTGGGCCGCCGGCCGTCGAACTCGCCGTAGAATATTTGTTCCCAGGGGCCGAAGTCGAGCTGGCCGTCGGTAATGGCCACGACCACCTCGCGGCCCATGATCTGCCGCTTGTGGTGTGCGTCGCCGTTTTCCTCGCCCGTGCGGTTGGGTTGGTAGGTTTTCGGGGACGGATCGAAGGGGGCCAGCTTTTCCAACCACTGCTTATAGTCCCGATGCAGCCCCGGCTCGTCGTCGTTGATGAAGACCGATGCGGTTATGTGCATGGCATTGCAGAGCAGCAGCCCCTCGCGCACGCCGCTTTTTTCGACTGCCTGGCTGACCTTGGGGGTAATGTTGACGAAGCCCATCCGCTCGGGCACGTTAAAGGTGAGGTATTCAGTGTGAGATTTCATGCGGTTCTCCGTGGCGGATGAATGTGATTTGGGCCCGGGCGCGAACGTCCTTTGGGCCTTCGCACGCGAACTTCACGCGGTTGGCGCCGGCCGCCAGTTCGGGCACCGCACCCCGCGGACTAAGCTGTTCGAGCCGCTCGCCTTTGACGCTGAACAAGCTGCAATTCGACACCGATTCGAGCTCGATGTACGAGCCGCTCTCCAACGCGACCGGAAAGACGATCCGCCGACCGCCGATCTCGATGCTGGGGTTGACGAGCTTGACCTTCCGCGTGCGCAGCGCCTTGATCGGGCTGAGAAAGCAGGTGACGGGTTGTTGCGGCGGCAGGTTGTTGTAGTAAAGGTTCAACGGGCTGATGCAGCCGCGACGAAGCCAACGACGGTAGATACCGTTCGTCCCGTAAGGCCATCGGTAGTCGTCGCACCGCTGGGCATCGCGCTCCCGAAACAAAAGCTCGAAGTACCGCCAGCCGGTAAAATCGATGTCCACGTAGTGCTCGGCCCGAACCGCTGGATACGGGCGCGGGTTGTCCAGTTGGATATTGAGCAGTTCGCCCTTGCCGTCGCCGTGAATCCACACGCCAATGGCACTACACTTGCCGAGATTCACCGGCGGCGAAAACACCTTGCCGGCCTTGGCCCAGGCACCGTCGCGCGACTTGCCGGCGTTGGTGGCCGAGTAGCGTCCGCTGATCTTTCCGATCTTCACGTTGTCGGCGGACGGTTTCAACTCGTGCGTAACTCCCTTGGCGTCGGCCTGCTCGGCGAACTCGCCCTGCTCGGCGAAGTCGGCCAGCACGACCGCTTCGTCACTGTCGTACGGGTCAACCGAGTAGAGTGCCTCGATTCGCAGCTTCACCGGCTGAGGCCCAAATCGGTTCTCGACCGTCCACGTGCTTGGACCGCTGGGCAGACCGGTCACTTTATGTTCGTGATAGTCGGTTGGCAGGAGTTGCCAAGCGCCGTCGACCGAGCGGACCAATCGGAATTCGGCCCTCTCCTTGCGAAGTTGCTCCTTGACAGCTTCGGAAAAGTAACCCGCCCGGCGAAGCCGCTCGTAGCGGCCGAGCATGGTTAAGTATTCGTCGCGTCGGGCGTTAGGCGGTTTGTCGCCCGGGCGAATGATGCCGAACGACATGGGCATGTCGAGACCGAGCATCTTCGTGCAAAGGTACTGCATCTCCTCGGGCATCTCGCTGCGGTATTGGTACGGGTGCGAGCCGCAAATGGCCCACCAACCCAATTGCGCGGGCAGCAGGTAGTCGTCGCGATACTTCCCGGCGGCCCGGCAGTGGGCGTCGAGGAACCGTTTCGCACCCCTGCAGGGCGAGTCCCACGCGCCTACTCGGGAATGAAAGGGCCAGGACTGATGTCCCCATGAACTCGCCTCGACCAGCACTCGCCCTTCGAGCCGCTCGAAGATCGCGCGGCGCATCTTCGCCATGCCGTACCATCCACCAGACATGCCCTCCGCGCCGTCCATGTAGATCATGTCGAACTTGCAGGCATTGAACACCCGGGCGATGGAGTCGGCCACTTGGTCGACCAGCGGGGAATCCGGATCCGGCTGAAACCACGAGTAGCGGACGAACAGGTGTTTCACGGCCGCCCCTTTCGCATGTGGGCCGACCTTGGTGCCGAACGCACCCCGCTTGCAACGCGTGAAGCCGTATGGAGCGTCGCGGGAAAGGCCCTCGTACTGAATCAACTCGTCGTCAATACGGATTACGTTCCCGCCACCCGAGTACGAATAGACCCACACCGTGTCGAAATCTCCCGGCTGTTCGACCGTCATCGCCGCGTCGGCCTTTTCGTCGATGGCTTGGGCCAGGGTGTAGGTTCCGTCGGCAGCCAGATGCTTGTGAGGCACGGGCGTTACCCAGGAGTCGTGCGGATCGATTGCACCGGTAAGCGTATGCAGGCCCACCTTCAGCCCGGCGGCGTGGATCTTGTCGACGACCGCCTTGAACCCGTCCATGCCACCGGGGAAGCAGTCTTTTCGCGGCTGATAGTGACCCAGCGAATGCCACCAACGGCGGAGGTGTATGTGTGTCATTCCGGCCCGCTTGGCCAGCGCAATCGCTTCATCGACGTTTTTTTCCGATACATACGTGCCCATGTAGGACCCCCGGTTCTCCTCGGCTTCCAGCGCCCAAGGCCCACCCAGCGGCGAGTAGGGCAATCCCTCGCCGCGGATCACCTCCTTCAGCACCGCGAGCACTTCGCCGCGAGGGCATCCGGCCAATGCCACTTTGGCGCCTACGATACCGTGTTCTCGATAGCATCGGGCGTGCAGTGCGGCCGGTTTCCCACCCACCGACACTTGCACCTGAAGATTGAGCGCGCGAACACATGCCGCAAAATCGTCGTCCCATGCCACGCCGGACATGCTGCTCGAGTGATTGCACGACGTAACCCGAAGATTCGTCAGAGTCACACTCTCAACGCCCGGATCGCTGATCGATTCGACCTCGAATACGAAGTAGTGCTTCTTGCAGGTGACCTTCAAGACCACGGTCAGATCGGGATTCTTGAACTCGGCGTGGATACGTCCGTCGCGCAGGGCGCAAGCCACCGGCGAGTGCCGAGCGTTGCCCTTCTTCACCATGATCACCGGACGGCGGCCCGGTTGGGCACGGTAGTCCTTGCCCGATCGCTTGTCGATGAAACCGAGGTTCTTGCCCTCCGGGCTGATAGTGTAGTCCACGTAGTCGTTTGCGAGCTTGATATTCTCGGCCGCCATGCCGGCTGTTACCCCGGCAATCGTCGCGAAGTATACCGCCGCAAAAAGTATTCTCTCAACATGCATTTTGTTCTCCTTACTTGTCGAAATCGGCCTTCCAGCGGGCGAGAAGTTCCTCGGGCCCGCCGCGAATGAAGTACAGCTTGCCTGCCATCGAACGTTCCTGGCCGGGTGGGATGTCGGGCCAGCGTGGGCGGGAGTGCAGGCACGAATAGTGCGCATTGGTGCCGATGCTGGTCCCCTCGCCGTAAGCCTGGGCAATCACCCACTGGGAATCGCGCGAGCGGATGAACACGAACGGATGTCGCACCAGGTTGCCGCCCTTGGGCGCCGGCTGATCGGCCCGAGCTATCCCCCAGCCGCCGTGAAGCGGCTCGCCGCTGGTCGGGCTGATCGGCATCTCCAACATGCAAGTCGGGCCGGCGTCCGTCCAAACATACGACCGGTTACGCTCCGTGTTGTTGAAGTACGGCGACCGGTGCGGGTTGAAGCAGGTGTTCGTGTGAACCTGCGTAAGAGGCTGCTCGGTCAGATTGCGAATCGCGAGGATGAAGTCGACGCAGTCGGCATGCGGCACCAGCTTGCCGCGCAATTGGGCCTTGCCCGGAAAAGTACAGGCGTACTCGCAGGAGCCGTCGGGGTTGTCCTGCCAGCGGACACCCTCGTGCTTCGCCGACCAGGCCAGCGGCATTCCGGCCGCCCCCGCCTGCTCGGGGAAGCTCAGGTTGAACGCACCGACTGGAAAGTAGGGCACCTGGATACGGACCCCGGCGCCGCCCTGATGATATACAACGCGGATCGGCTCCTTGCCGAGCAGTTCGCTGCGTGGTCCTTCGGCCGGTTCGATTGGCTCCGCGGCGGGCGGCTTGGTCGGCGCGGCTCCGGTTGTGACCGGCTCGGGCGCGTCCTTTGCGCAGCGGAAGCCGACCCAGATGTGCCAGCGGCTGGTGTGGGCCGAGAAATTGCGTGCCGCCGAGCGGAAGTTGTATCGCTGCCCGCACGCACCGCCGGCACCCTTGACCACGTACCACGACCAGTTGTGTTTCGGGTCCGGAGGTTGAGAAGGCGTGCCGGTCCACTCGGCCACGTTTCCGCACAGGTCCATCACGCCGTAGGAGCTGGCCCCGGCCGGAAACGCGCCCACCGGCGTGGTCAGCGCCCGGGTTTGCGGCGATGCCGGATCGTCGGTCCGCGTGGCATCGTCCCGCCACTCGTTCCCCCAGGGATACACGCGGCCGTCGGTTCCCCGGGCTGCTTTCTCCCATTCGGCCTCGGTGGGCAGCCGCAAGCCGGCCCAACGGGCGTAGGCGTCGGCGTCTTGCCAGAAGATGCACGTTACCGGATGATCGGCTTTGCCGGCCGGGTACTTGCGGCCCTGCCAGCTAAGCGGCGGACGATGATTCGCGGCGTCGATGAACCGCTTGTACCGCGCGTTGGTCACCGGAAAGCGGTCGATCAGAAACGGCTTCACGTCGACGGTGCGCTGCGGAACCTCGGTAAGAAACAAGCTGGGATGCACACCGTACCGCTCGGCCAGCTTCTTCGCCTCGGCCTCGCTGGTTCCCATCGCGAACGGCCCGCCCGGAATGTAAACCATGTCGCGCTCGGCAGCCGGCTCCGCGGCAGTAACCGCCCACAACAACAGAAAAGCAAATGCAGGTTTCATGGAAGGGGCACTCCTCGGGTCTTGGATTCTTGGCCGCGACTGCACGCTGGTGATTTTACCGTTGGCCCCGGTAGCGATCAACCAGTTTGGTGTGCTTTTGCTATCAGAACTTAGGCATGGTTCAAATCAGGGTTACACCTGGCCGGGAGGGCGAGGCTCCCGCCGAGCCGTAAGGTGTTGTCACTCGTTGCATTC
>JAUWJC010000095.1 GCA_030607895.1 Pirellulales bacterium | reverse complement strand
GTATGCGAATTCAACGCCGGATCAAGCCATTCAACCGGCTTCACGAACTTGGGACAACCACTTTCGGTGCGGTTCCAGAGCATTCACATAGAAAACGGTAGAGTCAGCAACTTTCAACTCTCAACTTCACAAGATATCCCAATACCGGTGGAAGTCGCCGGCCACAATGCGCCAGACCCAACTACACGCCAACAAACCGCCGAGGCAGGCTGCCGTGCGGAACTGCCGTGTGGACCGGCGCTGCCAAATCTCGCGGAAGTTTACCGCGGCGGCGGCCGAGAAGATCAACACCAGCGGCACCAGCGGCAAATGATAACGCGAATGGGCAAACACCAGCGAGTGCAGCCCACACATATAGGCGATCACCAACAGCAGAAACCAATAGGCCGGCCGGCTCTGCGGCGGAACCATGACGGCTCCAAAGATACCCAGCAGCACTGCGGCCGCGTAAGCGCCGAAGATTACGATGGTAAGCAGAACAATCACGGCAACCGGCGGACCGCCGAAGAAGCCCTGTCCCATTCCGGCCACAAACGACCGTTCCAACTGCCAGAACGTGAAGAACTTGACGATATCGCGTCGGAGCGTCAGCCAGGGATGGTCCAGCACGAATTGCAGTCCGCATCTAAGTGCGGCCTTGTCGAGTTGGCCTTGTGTGAGATTTCCGAGTTCCGGCCGGTTTGACCGGAGCACATGGTGCCAGGCTTCCTTGCCCTTCATTGAAATGGCATCCCACGCCCGCCACATGGGCGTGTGCTCGTAGTTACCCATCATGAAGTTCCGCCCGCCCATCACGTCGATGGTTACAAGCGTGTGATGCAGCCGCGTGTTGCGGATCGCCCAGGGTGCAATCGTCACGGCAAACGTGCAGATCAGCAGCCCGACGGCCGCCAGCCGCCGCCGGAAATCTTGCTTCCAGAAAACAATAATGAAGACGGCCAGCACGGGCGGGAAGAGCCAGAGTATGCTTCGGGTCAAGGCGGCCAGGCCGATCAGCACGCCGGCCGCCGCCACGTAGCCGAGTGAATCGCGACCCAACAGCCGCACGACCGCCAGGCAGACGAGCGTCAACCAGAATGTGAAGAGGGTTTCCGTCAGCAGGAGGTTGTTTTGGCCGAGCATCGTCGGATAAAAGCAGAACAGCCCGGCCGCCCAAGTGCCGATTTGCCGATTGTAGATTTCCGAGGCGAGGCAGTACAGCAAGATAACGTTAAGCAGGCTGATTACCGCCTGCAATATGCGGACAGCCTGGAAGTTCTCCACGCCGGCCAGTCTGTATACTCCCGCCACGAAGGCCGGATACAGGGGCGGCCGCATCGACACCGGCTTATGACCGTCCAGCGAATACTGGCCCGTCTCGACCAGGTTCACGGCCAGGGCGTTGTAGTCGCGTTCGTCGTGGATATCCAACGGCAATCCGGCAAACCAAACCAGCAACAATATCCGCACCGCCACCCCGGCAATCAGGATCCACAGTAGGGGGTGCAGTGATGTTTTGAGTGTTTTCACTTGGTCGGGCGTCGAATGTTCCTGCTGACTAGCCGACTTGTCCGGCATTTCGAAGAGCAATGCCGCAAGCACTCCGATATCCAATGCGGCCTGAAGCAGGATATCACTGGAGTCTCAGTTCTTCATGGCATACAGCTTCCGCCCCATGGCGCCGTGGCGATTCAAGTCGGCCACGATCAAGAACTGCGGGTTCTCGGATAGGAACTGATCCACAGCCTGATTGACACCCGGGAGACGGGGATGCCCATAGTCATCCATGGCCATGATTCCCTTTGTGAGAAGATGGCCGCTGGCAAGACGGAGATCTGCATAGACCTGTTCATATGAATGCCCACCATCAATGTGAATGAACCTGAACCGCTCATCTTCGCCTAGCTGAAGAGCATCACTTGGGCACCGGTGTATCACGATTCTCGAGGGGTCCAGATCGGGGGTCACTCGCAGGATGTTGGTCATTACCTGCTCGGGTGACGGCTGATTCGGATATCGTTCACCATCGTCCGAATCGAAGACATCACACACTACAATCCTTTCGCCTTCCTTCAGGCATTTGCCCATCAGGGCAGTTGAACGCCCGTGATAGCTGCCGATTTCAAACAAATCACCCTTCATGCCGTACGCTGATTGGAGTGAAAGGATCGTATAGAAGTGCGAACAGTCATCAACGCTGAACCAGCCGGGTATGGTCTTTATGTGCTCACAGACATCTTCTATCAATGGACCCGCCTGGCCTACAAAATCGAACGACGTTGAGTTCCTTAGCTCCATGGCTGGTATCAGAGGCTCAGGGTCCGAGATGAGTCTTCTGATGCCATTCTTGACTCTCTGCGGCAGTATACGTTTCAAGAGTTGCTTCATTTGCCTTGCTCTCATGAATGGATAGTTGAAACTCGCTGCCAGTCCAGCGAATACCGGCCCGTCTCGACCAGGTTCACGGCCAGGGCGTTGTAGTCGCGTTCGTCGTGGATATCCAACGGCAATCCGGCAAACCAAACCAGCAACAATATCCGCACCGCTACCCCGGCAATCAGGATCCACACCAGTGGATGCAGCGGTCTTGTGCGTGTTTTCACTTGGTCGGCCAGAAATGCTCCAGTTTCCCGCACGTCGCCTGCGAAGCCGCAAGCGGCCGGTTGTGCCGTGGCATCAAAACAGCGTGTAGATAAACGGTGCCGCGCCGGTCCCGCCAATGATGACCAGCAGGCCGACCAGCAGTAGCACGAGGATGATGGGCGTCAGCCACCATTTCTTGTTGTATAGCAGGAACTCGACGAAGTCGGCCACTATGCCGGTCTGTGCCTGGTGGGCCTGCTTCTCGAATTCCGTGGGTTGCGGCTGCGAGTCCGTTTGGATGGGGTCGTTGGGCATTGTGTCAGGCTCCTGTTGAGTTGTTTGGGCGCGACCAGCGGTCGCCGTACTCGTCACGCTCCGCGTGACGAACTCACATCACGCGGAGCGTGATGAGTACACTCAAAACTGCCGGAAGTAACGGTTGACGTCGTCGTCCTGTTCGTGCGGCAGCCAGTAGGTTTGTGCGTCGGGTTCGAAGCGGTGGGTCATCGGATCGTGGCCGAACAACCGCATCATCAGCCCGATTGGGGTCATTATCAGATAGTATACCATGGCCAAGATCGTGCATGAAACGACAAACCCGATCGGAAACGCCGCGTAGGCCATGCTCACGTACACTATCCGCATGAAGCCGGGCAGCAACTGGCCGACCGCCGGCACGACGACGGCCAGCGCCCACAGCACGGCTGCCGGCATGGCCGACTGGCTGCCACGCAGCACGATCAGACCGATAATGCCGAAGAACACCAGCCAAATCAGGCCGAATAGGGTCAGCTCGCGACGCGACGGGTTGTGGTTGATTCGGATCAGGTTCATGGGTCAATCCAGGTGGAATTGGGCCAGGTATTCGTCGGTTTTATGTTCCTCGGCGTCCGGCTGCTCGTCCTTCAGCAGCACGAAGTTCTCCATCACCAGCACGTCCATGTTGGTCGCCATGAAGCAGCGATGGGCGTGCTCGGGCGAACAGACGATCGGTTCGCCCCGAACGTTGAAACTTGTGTTGATCATCACCGGGCAGCCGGTCTGCAACTCGAACGACTTCATCAGCTTGTAGAACCGCCCGTGCCGATGCTCGTCCACTGTCTGCACCCGGGCCGAGTAGTCGACGTGTGTAATCGCCGGCACTTCGGAGCGAATCACCTTCAGTTTGTCCAGCCCCCGGGCGGTTCCGTCGTCGCCCGCGGTTCGCTTTTCGTCGGCCACCGGGGCGACCAACAGCATGTAGGGGCTATCTTCTCCATCGCGCATTTGGAAGAACTCGCTCACTCGATCGCGTAGCACCACGGGCGCGAATGGCCGGAACGACTCGCGGAATTTGATCTTGAGGTTCATTACCGTTTGCATCCGGCGGCTGCGCGCGTCGCCCAATATGCTCCGGCTTCCCAGCGCCCGGGGCCCGAACTCGGTGCGCCCCTGCATCCAGCCGATGACCTTTTCCGAGTTGATCAACTCGGCCACGCGGTGGCACAGATCGTCTTCGTTGTCGAAATAGTGATACTTCGCGCCGCGCGAGTCGAGGAACTCGCGTATCTGATCGTTGGTGAAGCTGGGGCCCAGAAGCGATCCGTGCTGGCCGTCCGGTTGTTCTACTTCGCGCGGGTTGCCCAGCAGTTGGTGCCAGATGAACAGGGCGGTGCCCAGTGCGCCGCCCGCATCGCCGGCCACAGGTTGTATCCAGATGTTTTCGTAGGGCGATTCTCGCAGTATCCGGCCGTTTCCCACGCAGTTCAGCGCCACTCCGCCCGCCAGGCAGAGGTTCTTCATACCCGTCTGCTCATGAACGTGCCAGGCCGCCTTGAGCATGAGTTCCTCGGTGACCACTTGGATCGAGGCGGCAATGTCCATTTCGCGCTGGGTCAGTGGTGATTCGGGTTTTCGCGGCGGGCCGCCGAAGAGCCGGTCGAACTTCTTCGACGTCATCCTCAACCCCTGGCAGTAGTTGAAATACCTAGGATGGCGGTCATCTAAAACTCCCACAACGGTGAAACTTGGGACGGCTCCACCTTGAACAGGTCGTACAGGGGTTGGATGTTCACGAACATCAGCAACACGAACACGACAACACACAGAACCAGGTAGGCCATCAGGCCCCGTTCGCGGTAAAGCCGCTCGGGGGCTTGGGCCGCGCTTTCCTTTTTCAATGCCACGTGCATGTAGTAGGCGAAGAACCCGGCGATCAGCGGGATGCTGAGAATTAGCTCCAGGTGATAACGGATTATGAACACGCCGAGCAACAAGGCGGCGGCCGTCGAGTAAAAGAACATGCTGATGATCAGCTTCTCTTCGTCGTAGTATTTGAACGAGCCGCGGTACGCGCCGGCCGTCTCGGCCCGATCGATCGCCCGATACTCGGAAAACCGCTTGGTGGCCATAAAGAACGCGCCGATCATCCAGTAGGAGACCATCAGCGACACGGGCGGCACGGCCGTTTGGCTCACGGCGAACCAGCCCAACAGCAGTCGCAGGGGGTTGTTTACCGACTCGGACAGGACGTCGACGTAGGGCAACTCCTTGGTGCGCACCGGCGGCACGTTGTAGACCAGCCCCATGATCCAGAGCCCCAGCGCGGAGAAGAAGAACGGCCGGTTCAAGCTCCATGCCATGGCCAGCCCGACGACGGCCAGAAGCAGCCACTCGACATAAGCGAGTTTCACGTTCACCACCCCGGAAGGGACCGGCCGATGACGCTTGACCGGATGGTTCCGGTCGGTCGGGGCGTCGAGGATTTCGTTGATTACATAGTTGCTCGATGCGACCAGGCAGGTTGCCGCAAGCGCAAAGCCCAGCGGCACCAGCATTCCGATTTCCACCAGTTCGGGATGGTAGAAACACGCCAACACCACGCCAAGCACCATGAAGACGTTTTTGAACCAGTGATCGGGCCGGGCGATGGCCACGTACGGATTTCTGATTTCTGATTTCTGATTTCTGATTTCCGCTTTCCGCTTTCCGCTTTCCGCTTTCCGCTTTGTGTCCAGCAGCCTGCGTTCCAGGGGCCGCTTGAGCCGCGTGAACCAGGGTTCTTCTTCCGGGTGAATTGGCCGAACGAGGATGCAGGTAAGTCCCGCCAGCCGGCCGGCCATTATGTCGGCGAACAGTTGATCGCCGACCATGGCGGTCCGCGCCGGCGGGAAGTTCATCTTTTTAAGCGCCGCGGTGGTGCCGAAGGGAAACGGCTTGCACGCCTTGGCCACGAATGGTAGGTCAAGCTTTTCGGCCAGACGGCGGATACGCTTTCCGCCGCCGTTGGAGACCAGGCACATCCCGATGCCGGCCGAGCGGAGTTGCTCGATCCACGCGCTCACGTCGGGCGTGACGTCGTCGGCCAGGTAGTTTTTCAACGTGCAATCGACATCCAGGAGCAGGGCGTCCAGGCCCAACTCGGCGAGCCGCTCGGCACCAAGTTCCAGGACGCTTTCAACTCGAAGGTGTGGTGCAATCAGGCGAAGCATTTGTGCAAATTGTCAGAGAAGTAGGGTGGGCACCGCCCACCAAATGCTGCGTTGTGGACGTGATTTTGGTGGGCGGTGCCCACCCTACAAGTGTTTTTCAGCGGATTATTGGCAACGCAAAGCAAAGCGGAGAATCTTCCCATAATTGGCCGGTTTCGCCAACCGCACCATGGCGTTGGCAAGACCCGATACGGTCTTCAGTCGGGCTAGAACCCGGCGGCGTTGCGGCACGAACCGTTGGGGCTTGCCGAAATCATATTCTTGCGATGGATGTGGTGCCGGCTCGACGGTCTTCTCCCGCCAGTAGCTATCACGCGGTCCCTCGACCATCAGGATCGCCACGGCCCGGGCGGCCCCGCGAGTGTCGAAGCGCAACAAGTCGCTCCAAGCCCGCTCCGATAGTTCGTTGCCCCGGTTGAGCAATTCCCGGCGGAGCGGCTCGTCGGCGTGCCGGGCTGCCAGCCGCAAGACGTTCGCCTTGCGGAACTCCTGGGCGGCCCAGGCCTCGGTCGGATATTCCAACTCCTCGGGATGATCGAAATAGGGCCGCTCGTTGGCCAGGATCCATCGGGCGTAATGCACCAGGCTCGACTGGGCATAGTCGCACATGAAGTCGATCTCGCGCTCGTTGGTCTTCAGGTCGAGATACCTCGCCAGGACCGAAAGAAACACGGTGTACGACCAGCGGTGCTCCGCGTCGAGCAAATCCCTCGCTTCCACGTCGTCGTGCGGATGAATCGAACGCCGCACGAGCGCCTCGGCCTTGTCGAGGTACTCGCGCCGGCCGCTAACAAGCCAAGCGTCCAGCAGCGTGTTGATCGAGTTACCCGATCCCCGGCCCGGGCCGTGATAGTCGGCGTCGTGCGTTGCGCTTGCCAGTCCGGTCGGAGAGTCGTCGATGAGCCCCAAAACGGTTTTCGACCCGTCGTCCATGGCGATAACCCAATCGGCCAATCCGAGCACTGCACGGCGAGCTTCCCGATCGCCCGTCAGGTAGTAGTAGTGCAACAGGCCGGTGGAGAAATTGTGTTGCGCGCCCGGTCCTCCGCCGCAGGAAGCACGTCCACCCGGCCGGTTGGCTCGCGAGTAGGTCCGGTGCGTACATGTCTCGGCGCTCAGGTAGTGATCGGTGAACCAGAACAGTCCGCCGTTGTAGGCCGGGCGGTCCCGGGTGGTGTGGTAGATATCGATATCGACAACGTGCCGGGCCAACGGATCGAACAGTTCGGACCAGGCACCGTCACCGGTTCGCATCTGCTCGAGAATCGCGCCCCAGACCACGTCGAACTGATTATTGTAGTGCGAGATGACCGGTTGTGGGCCATTGTAGTATGCACCTTCGTGATCGGCGAAGACATCGCCGTAGTTTCGCCAGCCGTACTGGTCAATCACCTCGCGGCCGGCCAGCAGGCTCTTCGGGCCGCGAATTGCGCCGTCAAGCAGCGTGTGGAGCCGATCGTCTGGCGAGGGGCGAGGGGGCGAATGAGATTCTACTCGTCCCTCGTCCCTCGTCCCTCGTCCCTCGTCTCTCGTGTCTTCCGCATCGGGGAGAAAGCAAGGGAAGACACCGCTTTGGGCATTCCACTGGGGTGTCGAGACGACCCGGGCCGGACAATGGACCCAGTCGAGCCGGTCGATTGCTTCCGGTTCGGGCAGCCCGAAATGGAACCACGCGGTATGGGTCTTCTGTTCGCCGCCTTGCAACTCGAACAGGTCGTCCCACTGCTTGGGAAACAGGCCAACGCTCAGGGTCTCGTTATCGACGTTTATTGCCTTGGGGAACTGCTGCCAGAACTCGGGCAGGGCCACGGTCACTTGGGCCCGATCATTTTCGACCGCCACAACCGGCGCCGCCCGGAGCCCCGTTTGCTCGCCCTGGCAGGTTCTCCCCCAATAGCCTTGGTGGCAACAGGGGACTCGCCCCTGGCGGTTGACGTGGTTGCGGCTTTGCCAGTTCTCGCCGCCGCTGGAGTCCTGGTAGATTTCCAGCGTGTCGTCGTCGACCGTGACGGGCGGTTTTTCCGGCTCGGACTTGCACGCCACCCGGCTCGCCTGGCCCGCCAAATTCAGTTGGATCAGCAAGCTGCGAAACAGGACCGAGCCCCGGTCGCCCAAGTCCCAGAGGCCGTGGGGGTGTTTGGCCCGATTGGGATTGTGGATCGTCGCCCGTAATCGCAACAGGCCCGTGCTCGCAAAGAAGCAGAGCCGCGCGTGCAGTTGCAGTTTGCCCCAAGCCGGGAAGTTCCCTGCCAGACGCACCGTTGTTCGCAGCGGCCCTGGCGTTTCGACCTCAACCTTCTCGATCACCGGTAGATTCCGCCGCCCCTTGCGATCGGTCAGTGAGGCCCGCATAACCGGCGAATCGGCCAGTTGCCGGTCGGCCGTGCATACCTGGGAAATCAGGCTGGTTGGGAGCCGGAACCCCGGCCGGTCGATCTGAAATGTGAGCGCGCCCGTGTCGACAAACAAAGCTTCGTCGGTTTCGTGGATATTGACTCCGCTGGCCTCCGGCAGTGGTCCCGATTGTTGTTCCAGTAGCAACCGCCCGGATGAAGCCCGCAACGTCGCTCCGTCCAACAGGAAATCGACCAGCAGCCACTTGACGCTTCCGTCCCACCATCGGGCCAAGGCTTCCGTTTGCACGGGCACGGTCCGCCCGGTAGCGTCTTTGAGGCAAAGCGACCTGGCGTCCCTCAACGCGCCTTCGGCAAACGGCACGCCGAACGTAACCGGCTGAGTGGCCGCACCCAGACCAATCGGGCTTTCAATGCGCAGCGGAACCGACAATGCCGTTCGTTGGACCGTGGTTGTTGTGTCATCGGGATGCATCAATGGTTGCCAAATAGGCCTGACTGACCCCCAGCGAAATGTGACACCCACACTGAAGTGTCGACGAGAACCACGTTATTTGTTCCCAGTTCTGCGGCGCGTCGGCACCTTTAGTTCTTTTTCCGTGCCACCGAGCTTGGCAAGCCGCCGGCCGCTCTCTTGGGCGATCAGCGCCTCCAGCCCAAGCCGCACCAACGAGGTCTTCTCGTTCACCCCGGTGAGATGCGCAGCCTTCTGAATGAGTTCATCTTCAACAGTCACGCTTGTCTGCATTTGAGTTCTCCCTCAGGAACCGGCAGTCACCCGGTTCATCAATGCTTGCCATGCGATCCGCGTTCTTCCAGCCACTTCTTCAACGATTGTTGGCTTTCGCCCGATCGACGTCCAGCCAGGATACCGGCGACGCTCAGGTCCTCGTCCAGGTCAGGCCAGTGTATCAGCGTACCGCTTCCCATTGTCGCCAAGTTATTTCGTTCCTCTGGAGTTCCATGCCACAGACGCGGATACCATGCAAGGGGTGCTATAACGGTGCGACCATCGACAAGATCAACCGTCAATGAATCTTCACTGACAGTGACATTCCGAGCGATTGGCTCCTGGATATCAGTTGCTGAAGAACTCATGCCACCTCTCCAATAGATATTCTTGTTTCTGCTCAACCAGCCTGACGATTGCGTTCAACTCAACTCGGCTGAACCCACCAGCCTTCTGCAAGGCGACAGGATCAAGCCACAACTTGGCAACCATCCTCTCTCGCCTAACGTGAATGTGCGGAGGTTCATCGTAATCGAGGGAAACGAAAAAGAATCGATACGGTCCGATTCTTGAGACTGTTGGCATCTGTCAATGTTTCTGTTGATTCATGTTCCAGAGTGCTTCATACTTGAAACGTATCAGGATGTATGCATATCGTCAACAGGCAGCCGGGTCATTCTGAAGACACAACACTGGAACTCCCGTTCGTTGCAGCCTGATTCGATGTTGGTCCCAAGTAGCGATCGGCCCATCGAGCCAGCACCAGGAGTGACCAGAGCACTTTGCCGTGCCGGCCGACTCGGGCCAGGTGCCGGCGGTACATCCGGCGGACCGCATGCTGGTCGATCACCTGACCGACCTGGCTTCCCGAGGCCAAAACGCTCGACTCGAACATTTCACGAAGCGGTCCACGAAGCCATCGGTCGGTCGGAATGTCGAACCCTTGCTTCGCGCGCCAGGCCAATCCTTCAGGCAGCCGGTGCTCGTAAGTTCGCTTGAATATCCACTTCGTTTGCTGCCCGTGGATTTTGTACTCCGAAGGCACCCGGGCGGCCAGTTCCAATAGCTCGTGATCGACCAGCGGCGGGCGGACCTCCAGGCCGCAGGACATGCTGGCCCGATCGACCTTTGTCAGGAAGTCGTCGGGCAGCAGCGTGTGTACGTCGGTGGCGATCATTCGCGCCAGCGGGTCGCCGGCCGGGGCCGTCTCGTAGTATTGGCAGATCAGCCGCTCGGGCCGATAGCCGTCCAACTCGGCCAGCAAGTCGCCCGAGAGCAACCGGTGTCTGGCAGGCAGCCGGCATTGCGAAAGCGTGTTGGCGTAGGCCGCCGCCTCGTCCAACGAAAGGTTGGTCAACAACGTCTTGGCCCGAAGCACCCGGGGCAACCAATCGGTTCTGGGCCAAAAACGTGCAAGCGGACCGAGCACGCCCGAGCGTAGCCAGTCCGGCAACCGCCGCCGCAGCCGGGCCTCGTGCAGGTCGGGAGCGTAGCGCGTGTAGCCGCCAAACGCCTCGTCGCCACCGTCGCCCGAGATCACCACCTTCACGCTCCGACGCGCAACTCGCGAGACCCAAAGCGTGGGTATGGCCGACGGGTCGGCAAACGGCTCGTCGTAGTAGCGGACCAATTCGTCGAGGATGCCGACCGCCTCGGGCGTGACGATTTCCTCGGTGTGTTT
>JAUWJC010000332.1 GCA_030607895.1 Pirellulales bacterium | reverse complement strand
GCAAGAACTTTTTCGGTCAAGTCGAGTTACCTCGTAAATTCAAGGGTAGAACGGACGGTTGGAATCGCGCGAACTTTTCAGGCTATAACAACCTGCCAGGCCAAATGCCACAAAAACGCTGATTGAAAATCCCGTATGGTTCCGGCTCGTCCGGGTTAGGCTGTTAGGAGTTTAGGCTGTTAGGGATTTGCGGCTTCAGTATTGCGAAGCCGCAAGCGGTTCATCACGCATCCCTAAACTCCTAAACTCCTAAACCCCTGAATTACTGCTGCAACCGCGAAATGACCCGTGAACAGTTACGAAATAGTCATCCCCGCACGGTCATGTCAGCTTCCGATTATAGCGGCCGGCAGTCTGTTGGCAAAGGTCGCGCAATTGCGTAACGGTCGTTTGAAGTTGAACGAGATCGCTTCCCTCGGTTGCCTGTTGTTGGACTGTCCGAGCCAGATCGGCAATCTGGGGGAAGCCGTACATACTGGCAGCCCCTTTGATTTGGTGTGCCAGATCGGCCATCGCGGCAAGATCTTCTGTTCGAGACGCGCCGTCAAGCTCCTTTGTCCGCTTCGCCAAATCATCAAGAAACATCTTCAGCAACCTGGCCTTGTCGGCATCATCGAGAAGGGTGCCGTCGAGCAGTCCCGACGACTCGTCCGGGCGCTGCTGCTGGTCGGCTTCAGTAGTTGACTGCCCCAAATGTCGTGCAAGGGTGGTCAACAATTTGACCTGATCGAGGGGTTTCGCCACATAGCCGTCGCAGCCCGCTTCGAGGCACTTCTGACGGTCGCCGACCATGGCGTGGGCCGTCAACGCGACAATTGGCCCGTCGAATCCCTCGCGGCGTAACCGCCGAGTGGCTTCATGGCCGTCCATCTCGGGCATTTGGATGTCCATGAGGACCAGGTCGAACGGTTTTCCTTCGTCAGTTGCCGCCGCGACTTTCTTACATGCGATGCGGCCGTTCTCGGCCGCCTCGACACTCATGCCCGCCCTCTCCAAAACAAGATGGATTAACTGTTCCGTGTCCCGCACGTCTTCGGCCAGCAACACGCGACCGCGAAGCGACGGAGCACTGTCGGCCTCAATCGTTTCTTCATCTTCGGCCAGGTCCTCGGGTGGTGAGTCGAGCATGGTGACATCCTCGAGCGGGCCCGGATCGATCGAGAGGGCGAAGGTGCTTCCCTTGCCGGGCTCGCTTTGCACCTCGATATCGCCGCCGAGCATTTCCGCCAGGCGCTTGGAGAT
Source organism: Pirellulales bacterium (assembly GCA_030607895.1). Taxonomy (GTDB): domain Bacteria; phylum Planctomycetota; class Planctomycetia; order Pirellulales; family Thermoguttaceae; genus JAUWJC01. Next base: position 3,968 of record JAUWJC010000332.1, on the reverse strand, counting down.
GGTCAGGCCGAGTCCGGTTCCACCGAAGCGTCGGGTGGAAGAGGCGTCGGCCTGGGTGAAGGGTTCGAATAGCCGCGATATTTCCTCCGGGTTCATCCCCACGCCCGTATCGGAAACGGTAAACTCCATGCGCCCCACCTCATCACGCGCACGGCTACAGCCAACAGCAATCCGCACGTTGCCTTGCTTGGTGAACTTGATCGCGTTACCCACCAGGTTCATCAGTATCTGGCGCAGCCGCACCGGATCGGTACGGATTGCTTGCGGCAGCGGGTAATCGTAGTGGACCTGCAGTTCGAGATCTTTTTCGGTCGCCTTGAGGCGCATTAGCGACACCACGTCCTCGACGATTCGCCAGGGCGAACAGTCGGACGGCTCGATGAACATTTTTTCCGCCTCGATCTTCGACAGATCGAGGATATCGTCGATCAGTTTCAGCAGTGCCTCGCCGTTGCGGCGAATGGTGCGCAGATGACCGGTTCGTTCCACTTCGGACAGGCCGGTATTCGTCAGGAAGTCGGCGAACCCGAGGATAGCCGTCATGGGTGTACGGATTTCGTGGCTCGTATTGGCCAGGAATTCGGTTTTCGCCCTGCTGGCCGCTTCGGCCTTTTCCTTCAGGTTTATTGCGGCGGCCCGGGACTCCTCCAGTTCCCTGGTGCGTTCGGCCACCTTCTCGTCCAGGCTCCGGTTAAGCGTGGCCAGGTCGTCGGCTTGCAGGGCCAGATCGTCGGCTTGCAGTGCCAACCGGCGGTTCTTTTCATTCGACTCCGCCTGCCAGTTGCTTGTGGCACGAAAGGCGACAAGCCAGCCGACGATCAACAGCGGGATGGGTAGAATCGCCCCCATGATATTCAGAACAGCCTGACGTTGCTCCCGCTGTAAAGCGGCGGCGGCCGCGTCCGAGAGGCTGTCGGCAAACTTGGCCACTCCTTCGGCATAGACGCGCTTCTGTTTTTCGTACTCGTCGCCGAACAGGATTGCCTTGGCGTCGTCCGCCCGGCCCTGGCGAACGAGATCGAAGGCATGGTTCTCCATCTTTACCAGTGCGATGTTGGCGGCGTCGGTTTCGGCGGCCGCCTTGCCGCCCGCCGCCGCGGGCACCAGCCGCATGGCCTCCTTGATGGTATCATCCAACTGGGGCTCGAAACGACGATAGCGCCGCTCCCATTGCAAATCGCCGGTGAGGGCCGCCATTCGGGCGGACATTGTGAGCACCTCGTCCAGACGAACGGCCGTGCCGCGCAACTCTTCCAGCCGCATAAAAAGCCGCCGTGGTTGACAAAGCCAGGCGACTGCCCGACGAAACGCCCGCTTCCGGGCCTGATAGGCGTCGCTTTCCAGCACCGCTTGGGCCTCGCTGTCGCGGTCCTGGTGAGCCAGATCGAACGCTTGGCTTTCCATCTCGACGAGTTTTGCCTCGGCCGCGGCAATTTGGACGTGCGCTTCCTCGTTCGCTCCCTCGCCATGCACCTTGGGCCCGAGTTCGATGACCTCCCGGACCGCGACATGAAGTTGCGGCTTAAACTTGCGATAGCGCCGCTCCCATCGCGGATCACCAGTGGCGGCGGCCATCCGGGCGGACATCGTCACCGACTCGTCCAGGTACGCTATCGTGCCGCGGAGTTGCTCGGCTTTGGAATCCTGCCGCCGTATCGTTCCCATCTCGCGATAAGAACTGTATGACATCCAACCCAGCCATACCAGTGCGGCCGAGTTGAACACAAAGGCGATCGTCAAGACGTAGATCGGCGTAAGCCTTCCGGGCGAAACATTCTCGCGCATCATCGCCTTACTGCCCATCTTCACCTGCCGTCAAGAGGACCATCACGACCAATTGCATATTCTACATCAAGTGAAGCTTACGGCAAGTACCGCCCCGAGGGTTGATCTACATCAGGTGCCAATCGCCGCTGGTGACCACGTAAACGCCCAAGAGCAAGTTCGTGACCGCGTGGGCGACCACGCAATCCCAGATGTTTCGCGTCTTGACCATCAACAACGTGACCAGCGAGAACCACACAGCGGCGGCAAACAGTTCGGCCGGGTGCATCAACACGGGCACCAGCGTGCCGACCACCACGGCCATGGCGTTCACTTTGCCGAAGGGCACCTTCCACCAATCGGGATCCATCACGTAGCGCATGAGGAAGCCACGGAGGAAGAACTCTTCCATCACGGCCACCACCACAACCAGTCCAAAAAAGCGGACCGCCAGGAACCCCCAGGCGCACCAGGCCGGCTGGGCGCGCAGCTCTTCCAGTGGGTTGTACGCGCTGCGCGCACCCAGGCCCAACAGCTTATCGATACCCAGCGGTCCCAGCAACTTGATCTCGAGTTGTAACGTGCAGAGCCCCACCCAAATAACAATGCCCGCCACGCCCACCACCACCGCCAGCGGGCTGACGCGAAAGTGGAACTCCCGATAGCCGGGCAGCACGAAAATCATGGCCGCCACGGTCAGGGCGATCTTGAGGATGTAGACGAGCGGGTAGTACTCGTAGGGAATCGGCGGCAGCGGCCCCCCGGTAGCGCCCGACCCGGGCGGTGCCGGCTCCAGGCTGCCGACCAGCATGAACACGATAAGCGGCAGCAGGTATACTAGCCAGCGGTGCTTTTTCAACATCGCCCGACGCCCGTGCGGTGCGGGTTCGGACATTGCGTGGGCTCCTTCGAGGGAGGAAAAAGGGACCAGGTTTAATAAATGGAAGTTTGGAGAACTTTTGCTTTGTCCGGAGGGCTACCCAGACCGTTTATTATGCCGTTTATGCCGTTTATTAAACCTGGTCCCTTTTTTCCCTGGTCCCTTTTTTCCCTCGGTAAGCGTACAATGACTACCTGCCGATTGTAATCACCCGAACCGTGCCCGTACACCCAGGAGACTGCCGTGACTATCCCCCAAACGAAGCTCACCCGACGCGAGTTGCTCTGCTCGGCTGCTGGCGGCGCTTTTGCCCTGGGCCTGCCGCCACTGGTATCGGCCGCCGAATCGAAGGAAAAGCTGCCACCTGTCCGCACGATCACCCGTGGCCCGAAGCATCACTGGTTCGCGTACTACGACAAATTCGAGTTCGACCCAACCGATCGATACGTGTTGAGCATGGAGGTCGATTTCGAAGATCGCTCGCCCAAGCCCGACGACTTCATAAAGATCGGGATGGTCGATCTCGAAGATAACGATCGCTGGATCGAGCTCGATCGCACCTCGCTTTGGTGCTGGCAGCAGGGATGTATGTTGCAATGGCTTCCCGGCTCGAAGTCGGAGATCATCTGGAACGATCGGCAGGGTAGTCGGTACGTCTGCCACATCATGGACGTACACACTAGAAAAAAACGCACCATTCCGCATCCGGTCTACACGGTCAGTCCAGACGGCAAGACGGCCTTCGCGCCCGACTTCCGACGCGTAAACGACATGCGATCGGGCTACGGATATGTTGGTGAACCCGACCCGAACGCCGATCGGTTGGCTCCCGAAAAGTCGGGCATCTTTCGTATCGACCTGGAGACGGGCAAGAGCGAGCTGATCGTCTCGCTGGCCGAGGTGGCAAAGATACCGTATCCGTGGAACGACCTGTCGAAAAAGAAGCATTACTTCAATCACCTGCTGGTCAACCCGGATGGCACGAGGCTCGAGTTCCTGCATCGCTGGGCACCACGCGATAGAAACGACTGGCGAACGCGGATGCTCACGGTCGCGCCGGACGGCTCGGACATTCGGGTAGTCGACCACTCGGGCGGCACTTCGCACTTCGATTGGCGCGACCCAACGCACATCTTAGCCTGGTCGATGTACTCCAGACGCAACAATATATGTCCGGACAAACTGGGCAAACGGGACGCATTCTGCCTCTTCGAGGACAAACCGGCCGGCGGCAAGGTCGAGGTCAGTGGGCCGGATGTTATGCCGAAGGACGGTCACTGCACCTCCCTGCCAAATAAGGCCTGGCTTCGCACCGCCACGGATC
>JAUWJC010000609.1 GCA_030607895.1 Pirellulales bacterium | reverse complement strand
GGGGTACCGATGCCTTTGGCGAGTTTTGAGCCGCACCCGCCACGCCGTTCCGCCCACAGGTAGTAGATGCCACCGCTCCCGCTCGTTACCATTTTCTGCATTAAGCTGGGTCGTTTAGTGCTGCATGGACATTAAGCCAGCGTAGCTGGACGCGAGTTGCGGGGGTTGTCACTCATTAGCAGCCCCCCCAACTTGACAAAACGGTGGCTTGGGCAAGCCGGCATGGGTGTTTAGATGACTTCCCCTGTCCCGCTGGGCACTCGCATTTTATTTTCCCTTGTAGTCGCGCGAGGAGACATTGCCGGGCTACCCCATTGCAACCCGCTAGTGAGGCCGGTAGATTTTGGGGTGGGGTTTCTCTACCTCGGCGATTCTCACTCCCAACCCGGCATTGAGGCTCCAGTCATGGGGAAGAAAAGGCAGGCGACAAAAAACCCGGGCAGCAACGGTGCAAATCTGGGCTTTGAGACCAAGATGTGGCGGGCTGCGGACAAGCTGCGCAACAACATGGACGCCGCCGAGTACAAGCACGTTGTGCTGGGGCTGATCTTCCTGAAGTACATCTCCGACTCGTTCGCCGAACAACACGCCAAGCTACTGGCCGAGCAGGCCGAAGGGGCCGACCCGGAAGACGCCGATGAGTACCGGTCCGTCAATGTCTTCTGGGTGCCGCCGGATGCCCGCTGGGGGTCGTTGCAGAAGAATGCCAAGCAGCCCGGCATCGGAAAGCTCATCGATCAGGCGATGGACGCCATCGAGCGGGACAACCCGACTCTAAAGGGCGTGTTGCCGAAACAGTACGCCCGGCCAGCACTGGACAAGCAACGGCTGGGCGAACTGATCGACCTGATCGGAACAATCGGGCTTGGCGATAAGGAGAACCGCTCGAAGGACATTTTGGGCCGCGTCTACGAATACTTCCTTGGCCAGTTCGCCAGTGCCGAGGGCAAGAAGGGTGGCCAGTTCTACACGCCACGCTGCGTCGTGCAGCTTCTGGTGGAAATACTGGCCCCGTACAAGGGCCGCGTGTTCGACCCGTGCTGCGGTTCGGGCGGGATGTTCGTTCAAAGCGAGAAGTTCGTCGAGGCACACGGTGGGCGGATTGGTGACATTGCCATCTACGGCCAGGAATCCAACCCGACAACCCGGCGGCTGTGCAAAATGAACCTGGCCATTCGCGGCATCGACGGCGACATCGGCAAGGAACACGCCGACAGCTTCCGACGCGACTTGCACAAGGACCTGAAGGCCGATTTTGTCCTGGCCAATCCTCCGTTCAACGATAGCGATTGGGGCGGCGACAAGCTGCAAGACGACGTTCGCTGGAAGTACGGCGTTCCGCCGAAGGGCAACGCCAACTTCGCCTGGGTGCAACACTTCGTCCACCACCTCTCGCCCAAAGGCCGGGCGGGCTTTGTGCTGGCCAACGGCTCGATGAGTTCCAACACCTCGGGCGAAGGCGAGATTCGCAAGAGCCTTATCGAGGCCGACATGGTCGAGTGTATGATGGCACTACCGGGCCAGTTGTTCTACTCGACGCAGATTCCGGTTTGCCTGTGGTTCCTCTCGCGGCAGAAGACGGTGGCCCGGAAGCAGCAAACGCTGTTTATCGACGCCCGAAAGATGGGCGCGATGATCGACCGTTCTCACCGCGAACTAACCGACGAGGAAATCGCCCGAATTGCGGACACATATCACGTATGGCGCGGCGACCGTGAGTTGCGGGAACGGTCGGGCGCGGGCAAATACGAAGACGTGCCCGGCTTCTGTAAGTCGGCCACGACGGCAGAAATTGCCGAGCATGGCCACGTCTTAACGCCGGGCCGGTACGGCGGGGCGGAAGAAGTCGAAGACGATGACGAGCCGTTTGAAGAGAAGATGGAGCGGCTGACGGACAGACTCAACGAGCAGTTTTCCGAGTCGGCACGGCTGGAGAAGGCGATCCGCCATAACCTCGCAGTGCTGGGCTTTTCGGGGGGGGAGCGACAATGACCGAAGCAAATCCGCCGGCACCGCTGCCTCCTGGTGCCCAAGTCGTCATCTACCGCGATGGTGCGCTCAATCTCCAGGTTCGGCTCGATGGCCAGACCGTCTGGCTTACGCAGGCCGGCATGGCGGAACTGTTCCAAACCACGCTACAAAACATAACCATCCATATCAAGAGCATTTACGAAGACGGGGAGCAGGTCGAAGCGGCAACTTGTAAGGAATACTTACAAGTTCGCCAAGAGGGTGGGCGACAGGTGCAG
>JAUWJC010000160.1 GCA_030607895.1 Pirellulales bacterium | reverse complement strand
CCCCTGGCCCCTTTCCTCGTTCCCGCGATCGCGTGCAAGAACGCAAGAGGAAGCAGGCCAAGAAGTCTCCGTATCTTGCCAATACCGGACCTGTCCCGTTTTTCATCCCAAATGGTTGCGTTATTGACCCCAGGTGAGGGACGAGGAGTGAGGGAAAGGCCCGGCGGATGGACTTTCACTCACCCCTCGTCCCTCGTCCCTCGTCAGTCCTTCACTTTCACCTCAATCCGCTTGGCGGCGGTTGCCTCGGACTTGTAGAGGTAGATGGTCAATACGCCGTTGGCGTATTCGGCCTGTACTTTGTCCGGATCGACTGCCTCGGGCAGCGGAACGGTGCGGCGGAAGGAGCCGAAGCGGCGTTCGCTCTGGTAGAAGTCCTTTTCGCTCTTCTCGACCGATTCCTTCTTCTCGCCCGCCAGCACCAACTGGTCGCCGGAGACGGTCACTTCGAGGTCTTCCGGATCGATTCCCGGCACTTCGGCCCGGATGGTCAGCGTCTTGTCGTCTTCGCTGACATCCACCGCCGGTGTCCATCGGCCCGACGCCAAGAAGGGCCACTCGATACCCCCCAGCGGTTCCCGGGTGAACCCTTCGAACAGTCGGTCCATTTCGTTGCGCAGAGCAGCCAACGGCGAGAGTTCACCGTGACTGCTTCTGGGCGGTCGGTTTTTCCAGCGTACTAGTGTCATTTGAGCACCTCCTTTTCAGTAACGCGACAATGAGATTCTGTTTGTCATCAGGCAGCGGGCGGCATTTGCGGCCCCTGCGAACTTCTGTTAGCGAATCGCCGAAATGGAGAAGTGCAAAGCGTGTGCCAAAGGCAGGGTATTGCCGTTAGTCGTTGTCTGCAAATAATTTACGTTGACAACCTGGCCGTGGCCGACAAATTGGGCTGTCAAAATGGCAGGACTTGGCCGACCTTAACCAACCTAAACAATTTGTCCGGTTGATGTTAGGCTCTTAGGCTTGGCCGGCACTTTGTCGGTTGTGGGCTGTTGCGAGGGTAGTTATACTTAAGGGCTTAGATTGCTCGGCGTCGTGCCGGCTTACGTAGACTAATTATTCTTCCAAAGCCATCCCACCCATGCGATTTACACTCATTGACCGTATTGTCGAGTTGGAGGCGGGCTCACGCATTTCGGCGGTGAAAAACCTGTCGATGGCCGAAGAATACTTGGCAGACCATTTTCCCGGCTTTCCGGTTATGCCAGGCGTGTTGATGCTGGAGGCGATGACCGAGGCCGGGGCATGGCTGGTTCGCGTGGGCGAGGATTTCGCCCATAGTATAGTGGTGCTCAAAGAAGCCCGAAACGTTAAGTACGGCCAGTTCGTCCAGCCCGGCCAGACGCTCCGCGTGCACGCCGAGATAGTCGTCCAGACCGACGAGGAAACGAAATTCAAGGCCCAAGGAACCGTGGACGGCCAAGTAGCCGTGTCGGCTCGGCTGGTACTCCAGCGGTACAATCTGGCCGACAGGGTGCCGAATCGGGCGGTCACTGACGAGTTGATCAAACGTGAAATGCGGGACCTGTTCGGCCTGCTTTGGCCCTCTAACGGCGAAGGCGGCGAATCGTCAACTACCTAACAGCCTGACTCTTAATAGCTAAACTCCTACGTGAGACCCAAAGTCCGATGAGATTTCCAGGCAAAACGGCGATTGTCACCGGCGGTGGCAACGGCATTGGCCGGGCGTGTGTCGCCCAATTGGTGAACGAGGGTGCCCGGGTTGCGCTGGTGGATATGTGCGACTCGGAGGTCACCCAGGGGCTGGTGGACGAGTTGAAGGACGCCCCCGGTGAAGTCCGCGCGTTTCAGGCGGACGTTCGCGACGGCGACCGGGCCAAGGAGCTGGTTGGCGAATTGCTCGACGAGTGGGAGCGGCTGGACGTGCTGGTCAACTCGGCAGGCATTGTGCGAGACGGCCTCATGGGGGCGATGACCAACGAGCAATGGCGGATCGTGGTGGATGTGAACCTGGGCGGCACCTACAACTACTGCTATGCCGCAACACAGCCAATGATGATGCAACGCAGCGGCAGCATCGTGAATATGTCGAGCACCGGTGCGGAGTTCCCTTCGCGGGGACAGGTCAACTATGCGGCGAGCAAGGGCGGAGTCAACGGCCTGACCCGCTGCCTGGCAAAGGAGCTAGCGCCCCGAAAAGTCCGAATAAATGCCGTCGCGCCCGGAATGATCGAAACCGGAATGAGCGCGGCCGTCCGTAGCATCGTGGGACCAAAGCTGAAAGAAATCATCCCTCTAAGACGGGTGGGACAACCGGAGGAAATCGCCCGGGCAGTGGCCTTCCTCGCCAGCGATGACGCCAGCTATGTAACCGGTCAGATACTACGCGTGGATGGCGGGCTGAGTTTGGGTGGGTACTGATGCTGGAGGGACGAGGGACGAGGGGCGAGGGACGCGGAATGAAGGATGAGCGGCGAGGGATTAGGGACGACCCGGCGGAAGATATTCCCCTCGCCCCTAATCCCTCGCCCCTAATCCCTCGCCCATTTTGCGAGTTGCACTTAAATTACGGGTTTACGATAGCTGATACAAACCAAGCTTGAGAGGTTGAGTGAAATGCCGACGAAAGAGGAGATCTTCGAGAAGATCCAAACCGCCCTGATCGACGCATTGGGTGTCGATGACGATGAAGTCACCCCGGAAGCCACCCTGGTAGGCGATTTGGGTGCCGAGTCGATCGATTTTCTGGATATCGTCTTCCGCCTGGAAAAGTCCTTCGAGATCAAGATCCCCCGTGGGGAGTTGTTTCCCGAAGATATCTTGACCGATGGCCAGTATGTCCAGGACGGCAAGGTGACCGAGGTCGGGTTGGAGGAACTCCGTAAGCGGATGCCGTTTGCCAACTTGGACGAATTCGCCAAAAACCCGGCCGTACAAGACTTCGGCAGTTTGCTGACCGTCGCCGACATGTGTCGCTTCGTGGAAGGCAAGGTGGAGGTAACGGGTTAGTGTTAGGGGTTAGGGGTTGCGAAGCCGCAAGCGGTTCTTCCCGCACCCCTAACAGCTTAACGGTCTACATAGAGCCATGCGCTGGTATTGGATCGATCGGTACATCGAGTTTGAGAGTGGGCGTTACGCCAAGGCGGTCAAGGCCATCTCCGCGGCCGAAGAGCACCTGCACGACCATTTTCCCGATTACCCCATGATCCCAAACACGCTGGTGATAGAGGGTATTGCCCAAACCGGCGGGTTACTGGTTTGCGAGCACGGCCAATTCACCGAGAAGGTTGTGTTGGCCAAGATTTCCAAGGCGCGGTTCTACTGCGAGGCGGTTCCCGGCGACTTGTTGACCTACACTACGACCATCGACCAGATCGATAAGAACGGGGCGATGGTCAGCGCCACCAGCTACAAGGGCGAGCAATTGCACGCGGAAGTGCAGATAATGTTTGCCCACCTGGCCGACGATCAGGTAAGCCAAACGTTGTTTGAACCCGAGTCGTACATACGAATGATGCGGATGTTGGGGGCGTTCGACGTGGGTCATTCGGCCGACGGCGGCCCGCTGGTCGAACCACCCGCTTGTTAGGGGTTTAGGCTGTTAGGGTTGCGAAGCCGCAAGCGGTTCTTCTCGCAACCCTAATAGCCTAAACGCCTAAACCCCTATTAGGCTAATTGGCTCGAGGAATCGTGCAATGAGACGACGCGTTGTGGTGACGGGAATCGGCTGCGTAACGCCGCTTGGGACGCAAATCGAGACGGTTTGGCGCCGCCTGCTGGGCGGCGAGTCCGGCATCGGATATATCAGCCTGTTCGACGCCAGCAACTTCCCGACCAGAATATCCGCCGAGGTCCGCGATTGGGATCTGACCGAGGTGGGCGAGGACCTCGAGCGGTGGAAGTACCAGGGGCGTCACACCCACTTCGCCATCGGCGCCGCCAAGAAGGCCATGGCCGACTCCGGTCTGGAGAACGGCCGGATCGACCCTCTCCGTTTCGGCGTCTATGCCGGAAGCGGCGAAGGACAGCAGGATTTCCAACGTTTCGTCCAGATGATGCTCGCCGCAATGGACGATGGCGAGTTGAACCTGGCCAAGTTCACCAAGACAGGCCTGGAAATCCTGCACCCGCTCGTTGAGTTGGAACAGGAGCCGAACATGCCGGCCGGACACCTGGCGAGCCTTGTCGGCGCCCAGGGGCCGAATGCCAACTGTCTGACAGCCTGCGCTGCCAGTAGCCAGGCGATTGGCGAGGCAGTCGAGATCATCCGCCGCGGCGAGGCCGACGTGATGCTTTCCGGCGGGACTCACACGATGATCCACCCGTTCGGCGTCACCGGCTTCAATCTCCTGACCGCACTAAGCACCTACAACGAGGAGCCGCAAAAGGCCTCGCGCCCCTTCGATCGGAACCGCGACGGCTTCGTACTGGGTGAAGGGGCCGGCATGGTCGTGCTCGAAGAACTCGAACAGGCAAAGGCCCGCGGGGCTCATATCTACGGCGAGATGTGCGGATACGGCTCCACCGCCGACGCCTTCCGCATCACCGACACCCATCCGGAAGGACGCGGCGCCATAAGTTGCATCAAGATGGCCCTAGACGACGCCAAGGTGACAACCGATCAGATCGCCTACATCAACGCCCACGGAACCAGCACAAGCGTAAACGACCGCGTCGAGACGCTGGCCGTCAAACGAGTCTTCGGCGAGAGGGCCTACAAGATCCCCGTCTCCAGCACCAAGAGCATGATGGGGCACCTGATCGCGGCGGCCGGGGCCACCGAAGTGATCTTCTGCCTGCTGGCCATCCGCGACAACGTGGTGCCCCCCACCACCAACTACGAAACGCCCGATCCTGCCTGCGATCTCGACTACGTCCCCAACGTCTGCCGCGAGGTCCCGTGTAACACCGTGCTGACCAACAGCTTCGGATTCGGCGGTCAGAACATCTCTTTGGTCATCAGGCGGTACGCGGGCTAAGTGCCCGCACAAAAATAATCTGTACAAGTTTGAGCGAGGGTGGCACGTCCCTGAGCGCAGCGAAGGGCGTGGGCGCCCGGCTCAACACGCCCTTCGTTCCTCAGGGCGTGCCACCCAATTGATCAAATTATTTTCGCGCGGGCCCCCAAGGGGCGTTTGCGTCCGATCGGCAGCAGGCTGGCAATCATCCCGGCAGTAACCTGTATCAGCAGCCCCAAGGGCATTGCCCAGATGAAGCTGATGCCGTCGGTACCGGTGATTTCCTTCCAGTAGCTGACGAAGACGACCGTTACCAGGCCGAACGCGGCGCCGATGAGGGTACCCGGCCCGGTTGCCCAGCGGACGAACATGGCCATGAAGAACAGCCCGAACAAGGGGGCAACGAGCAGGTTCACCACTTTGTAGGCAATCGTCAGCAGATTTCCCTCCACCATGCCGACATAGGCACTGAGCACCACGACCACGATGCCGACAAACACCGAAACGTATTTGGCCAGGCGGACGTGATCGGTTTCAGATTCCTTGTTCTTGCGGAACCGGTCGATGAAATCGACGGTGATAACCGAGCAGGAGGAATTCACGCCGGATGACAAGCTCGACATGGCGGCGGCCAGCAATCCGGCGATGACCAGTCCGCTGAGCCCGACGGGCAAGCCGATCGCGATGAATCGAGGAAAGAGCGTATCGGCGTCGCTGAGTATGGTTTGGCCGTCGGGGATTAGCTGCGGGTTGAGCCGGAAGTAGACCAGGATCGCCAGGCCGACGGGGGTCAAGAGGAGATTAACCACCGTGTTGGCCGCCAGCGCGGTTATCAGCACATTGCGTGCTGCTTTCACGTCGCGCGTGGCCAGGTAGCGTTGGATGGCCATCTGATCGGACCCCGACGTACACACCCACCAGGTAAAAGTAGCCAGAATGATGCCGAAGAACGTGATCCGTTCGGTGGGGTGATACAACTTGGGCTCCGGCCAGTGGGCTGCCCAATCGGTCGACCACCAGGCTCCAACTCCTCCGAGGTAATACGTAATCAGAACCAGCGTCAGCACCGCTCCACCGAGCAAGATTACCGTTTGTAGCACGTCGGTCAGCACCACCGCCTTGAGGCCACCCATCGAGGTGTAGGTCACGGTAATCAGCCCCAGCAGTGCGCAGAGCCAGGGCGTGGCCGACGGATCGAGCCCCAGCAATGGCACGAGCACCTTGCCGACGGTTGCGTAGATAATGACGGCCATCCACAGCAACCGCATGGAGAGGAAGAACACGGAGCCGAGCATCCGCACACTCAACCCCAGTCGATACTCGAGGATTTCGTATGCGCTGGTAACCTTCAGTTTCATAATGAACGGGATCATGAACCAGCCGACGACCAGTGCGGCCAGCGGATATGCGATAATCATGGCCAGCACCATCGGGCCGTAGCGGATGATTTCGCCGGGCCAGGCAAGATACGAGATCGTGCTCAGCAGCGTGGCAAACAACGACAGCCCGACGTTCAACGACTTCATGTTCCGCCCGCCGAGCAGGTAGTCTTCGGTCGTGGTGGTGCGTCGCGAATAGTACCATCCCACGGCCAACATGCCGATGAAGTACACGCCGATTACGGCCCAATCCAGCGCGGCCAGAGAGTGTGGCCTCCGCCGGTCGATCCGCAGGATCGCGTCGGCCGCCGCGCTGCGAACATCGGCCGTGGGGTCTTCGATCAACTGCGTCAACAGGGCCAGATCGCGCCGGTCGCCGATGCGTGCAAGCGTGTCGCAGACCTGGTACCTTTCGGTATCGATGCTCGCCAGGGCGTACTCCCGCAGATGTTCTTTCCACTCGGCCCGGTTCTCGGGCGAGGCGTGCACGGCCGCCGCCGCAACAAGGTGAATCCGGGCCGAAAAAGGGACCAGGTTTAATTTGTGCGAAGCACCCTCCGGGCCGTTCCGGCAAATTAAACCTGGTCCCTTTTTCGGCCCGGTCGGCTCGCGCTTCGCGGCCGCGATCAGGGCCGTTCTTGTTGCCGGCGATATCTTGTCGAGATTGCGGACGGCGTAGGCGGCAATGCCGCGTGTCCTCGCGTCTTCGCTGCCCAGCAATTCGCAAAACGCCGCTTCGCCGTCGCCCGTCTCTTCATCGACCAGCACCCAGCGAACACACGCCGCCATCACGCCGTTTGACGATTCGGCGGCTTCCTCAAAGGTTTTCCTCTGGGCGGCGCCTCTTTTTTTGTCATCGGGGACCTTATATCGGAGCTTGGCAAGCGTCTCGGCGGCGTGCAAGCGGTCGGGCGCTTCGCTGTCGAGGAACACGTCCCGGATATTGGAGACCCACCGATCGCGGTCTTTTTTCTGATGGGCGGCACGTGCCAGCACCCGCCAGATGCCGATCCGGTATTCCGGCTCGGCGGCGAACCGCTCGAGCTCCTTGGTGAAGGTCTCTTTGACGCCTTGCGGATAGTCGAGTGCGAGCAGGAATTCGGCGGCATGTACCTTCACCCAGCGCTCTTCGTTGTCGAGCACGTTGCGGAGTATCTCCACGGCCTGCTGACGGAGTTGGGGAGTTACCTCGGCCGGATCGTCGGCCGCCCGCGTCGCCGCCGGTGCTAGGGCTGCAAAAACCACAATCGCGATGGCAAAAGAACGCAACCGTTCACGCCCATCTACGCGACCCGCGGTTCGAGCCGCCCTGTCCTCAGGGCGGGTGACGCGCAGGTTCTTCGCAACCCGCGGTGAGGACACCGCGGCTCGGAGGGCCGAAAACCTGTGAAGGTCGCGTCCCCAGGCAAGCGCATTCCAAGCGAGGTCCAGGTGCGAATCGATGATCGGCTTCATGCTTGGTTCTTGTCTTGGTCGAGCGGGAAGTATTTATCCTGCAACTCGCGGACCGCCCAGGATTGTTCGAGAAACAACTGCTCCCACTCCTTCGCTTCTTCCTCGGTGTACTGGTAGAACCCGCGGCCGTTGATGGTGCCTTGGGCGTCGCTGTCGGCCAGTTGGCGAATCGTGTCGGGCAGCTCGGTCGCGTTGCTCAGGTTGGGCAACAGGTCTTTCATTACCCGGGCGTAAAGAGCCGGCCCGCCGCTTATGTCGATCCAGCGAAACGGACCGCACATGCTGGAGAACAAGCCAAACGCGTTGCGGAACGATCGGTCGATCGTCTCGATGTCGGCCACCCCCATTTCCAGCACGTTCAGCGCCGCGCGATACATCGCGTATCCCAACCGATTGACGATAAACCCGGGCACGTCCTTTTGGACCATCGATGGTTCTTTGCCGACGGCCTTACCCAAGGCGGCGGCCGACTCCAGCGCCGCGTCGGAAGTCGGTTGGCCGCGATTCAGTTCCATG
>JAUWJC010000089.1 GCA_030607895.1 Pirellulales bacterium | reverse complement strand
GCGCCTCAAACAGTCCGGAATGTCTTGGGAAATCGAGGGTGGGCAAACGGTCGTCGATCTACGAGTCATTCAACTCAGCGGAGTCTGGGGCGAGGTGCGTCAGAAATACCTCTCATCCAAAACCCTACCCCATATCCGACCGGCGCCACAATTTCACCCCAACCACCCCCAAAACGCCGCATAAACCATGGCACTGACGCGACTGCACCCCTGCCAAATAGGCATTCTCAGCCTGGTGATACTGCCATAATGACAGCACCTTGCGCCTTTGCGGATTCCGGGGACACGAACCGATATTGGCATACTGGACGAGATACGGTGGTGAAAAGGGCGTTGGCGGGCGGCGTGGTAGTTGTCAAACCGTACTGCACCGGGGCAAGCCCGGTGGGGTCGGAGATCATCCAGTTAATCGCCCCAAAACCCGTGAACGGTTACCGAAAGGGGGAGCGGCTATTCCGCTTGCCATAATTGTCTCCGCGCGGTAGGTTGATTATAGAAGGGCACTTCACCCGGTCTTGACAAGGAGCAGAGCCATTGCCGTCAGCAGTCTCGCGGACCAGTACTACAACGTCTGGAACGAGGCCGCCGCCGGAACGCACGGCACCAGTTGGATGCTACAGATACTTCCCTACGTGGAACAGGGCGCACTGTACGACAGGTGGGATTTTACGACCAACGTGCTGGGCAACGCGGCGATTGCCCAAACGGACATCGCCGCTTTCTATTGCCCCAGTCGCCGCAACACGGTGCGGAGCAAGGATGTCCCCATCATGTTCCAAAACTGGACGAAAGGCGGGACCGACTACGGTGGTTGTGTCGGCTCGGAGAACTTCTTCATCGATAACCACGGCAACTCCAGTTTGCCTTGCGATCACGAAGTCTACACCACCGAGATCCTCCTTCCCGCGGCGGCCGCCGAAAAGGGTGTCTTCGATATCAACAGGTCCACCGGCTTTCGGGATATCAGCGACGGGACGCGCAACACATTGATGGTGGGTGAACTCCAGCGGCTCGACGGTATCGACTACGACGGGACCGGCCGCCCGGTCTGCCACCGGGCAAGTCAGGACGGCTGGGCTCAGGCCGGCGTGGGCAATCTGTTCGACACCTGCTTCGGCCCGAGCAACGACGGCGGCCTGAACAACTGGTTCTACGAGGCACCCGGCAGCGAGCACCCCGGCGGAGCCAATTTCGGCATGGCCGACGGCTCGGTGCGGTTCATCAGCGAGAATACCGACTCGCTCCTGTTCATGAAGCTGGGTAGCCGCAACGGGGGCGAGGTCGCCAACCTGCCGTAGTGGCCCGGCTCCGAAATGCTCAACAGCCTAAACCCCCTTGATTCGTAATTGTCTAACACCTTGAACAATAACTGAGAGAGAAATGCTGATGAACAAGAACTCTTTTGCCGGATTGGCCCTTGCCGTGGCCATTGGTTTGGCTTTTCCACTGGGCGGGCTTGCGGAAGATAAGAAAGCCAATCCCGGCCCAATAGATGTAGCGGCCTGGAGCCAGCTCTTCGTGGACAAGCATCTCATCGAAAGCTCGAAGGGAATCGAGCTGGTTGTCAATCCGCCTAAGAAAATGGGGCGAGTGCTGCTGCCCGAAAAACCTTGGGAAGCATATCGCATTTTCGTCCAGACCGTGCTTCGCGACGGCGACGTTTACCGGATGTACTACTCTTGCATGCCCTCGAAGCCGGCCAGTAAGGGCGGCACGATCAAGTGCCGGCATTGCGGCAGCGAAGTGCCCGACGATACCGTGATCTGCAAGTGCGGCTGGTGCCCGTCCGTGAAAACCCGCGCGAGGATGTTCGGGAACGTCGCTTACGCGGAGTCGAAGGACGGCATTCATTGGGAGCGGCCGGATCTCGGACTAAAGGAATTCGACGGGAGCAAGGCCAATAATCTGATTCCCAACGTCGGTCCGGTAGTGTCGATCGTTCCCAATCCGATCAACGGGATGCGACTGCTCTCGCTTGGCGACGATCTCAACATGATCAAGCTGGTGGGGTCAAAAGACGGCAGAGTGTTTCAAGTTCTGGCCGAGGGTCTGTCGCCGTTCGGCATGGACACGGCCAACCAAATCCTCTGGGACCCCAATTACGAGAAGTACGTCGCCTATCTGCGGGGCTTTCCCGGACGCCGGGTGGTGGTCCGCGCGGAAATGGACGACCCGACCAAAACGCCCTGGCCCCACAACAAAGGCGCGGACTTGAACATCAAGAAGGGGTCGAAGTACGTCACCACCGAGTTGCCCATCGTAATGGATGGGCAGGCGTTGGGTACTTACCAGGTGTACAATCCCGCCTTGAACATCTATCCCAACCGAAAAGGCGGAGTCTACCTGGCGTTTCCGACGGTCTATCGCGGCTATCCGCGTCAGCCGGGCCGACCCCACCACCACTACAACTTAACGCCCAACGACGGCATGGCGGAAATCTATCTGCTCGTGAGCCGGGACGGCAAGAAGTTCTCCATCCCCGCAAAAACCGCCTACGTCAGCCCCGGCACGGAAAACGAGCCCGACAAGGGCTATCTCTCGATGGCAGTCGGTATCATCGAAAAGGGCGACGAGTTGTGGCAATACTACACGGGCGTCGAGGTGACGCACGGAGTGGTCGATCCGGACCGGCGGAGCCGAATCGGCGGGGCGTACCTTCTGGTGCAGAAGCGCGACCGGTTCGTGGGAGCCCGGGCCGGACATGGCGGCGGCGAGATCGTCACCCCACCGCTGGTTTTCTCCGGTAACCGGCTGGAAATCAACGTCGACTGCGGCGGGCTGGGTGAGGCCTGGGTGGAAATACTCGATGCCGACGGCAAGCCGATACCCGGGTTCCAAATGAAGGAGTCCGACGTCATCGACATGAACCACCTCCGTGCCCGGTGCGCCTGGATGGAGAACCCCGACGTCGGCAAACTGGCCGGCCGGCCAGTCAAGCTCCACTTCAAACTCCGCGGTGCAACCCTCTACGCCTTCCGTTTCTGCCGGTAATGCTGTACCGGCTCGGATTGCGGTGGTATAATCAGGGAAGATCGTGCTCGCCGAGCCGAAAAAGGGACCAGGTTTAATTTGCCGCCTGCGGTCCGGAGGGTGCTTCGCACAAATTAAACCTGGTCCCTTTTTCGGCTCACCCAGGCGAAGTCCACTTGAGAACCCACCGGGAGTGCAATTCATGAACAGAACGGCCCTGATCGCTTTGGTAGGCGTCGTAGTGACGGCGTCGTGGCAAGTTTGTCCAGCGCCTTCGTGCGGCGCCGAGATCAAGCTGGCTACCGACCGGCCGCAACCCAATCCGCCGGAAAAAAGCGTCAAGCTCATGCAAGTTCCGAAAGGTTTCCGCGTGGAGATTGTCGCCAGCGAGCCGCATCTGGCCGACCCGGTGGCGATGGACTTCGACGCACGGGGGCGGATCTTCGTTTGCGAGATACACGGCTACAACCTGGAAGGCTACTACGACATCATCGAGTTGAACAAGACGGGGGGGCTCGACAGGAAGGGCAGACGTGTTATGGATGTCGGCGAAGAGATGCGGAAGCGCGCCGAAAAGGAACAATACGGCACGGTCAAGCTGTTGGAAGACACCGACGGCGACGGCCGCATGGACTCATGCCAGGTCTGGGCCGACCGGTTGCCGCCGTGTTACGGCGTGGTGGCGGCGCGTGACGGGGTGATTGTCGTCTGTTCGCCGGACATATTCTTTCTGGCCGATCGCGACGGGGACGGAAAGGCGGAAGTCCGCGAGAAGCTCTACTCGACGGCCGGTGGTCCCATGTGGAGCCGGCCCAGCAACCCCCGCTGGAACCTGGATAACTGGATCTACTGCGACGAAGGTGCCCGATTCAAGTCGGACGGAACTGCCAAGGAGCCGGCTACCGGCAGCGGCCAGTTTGGCCAGGCCATTTCCGACTGGGGCGACCGCTTTCTCATCGTTCAGTCTCAGCCTGTCCGCTACGTGGTGCCCTTGCCGCCCCGATACCTGGCGCGAAATCCGTATCACCCAGCCAAGGGCGGGTTTGTAGTGCTCTTGCCCTACAACGACTTGTACCCCATCAACCAGCCGCACCCCTGGCGGATGAAGCGTGGCCAGGACCCGGCGTGGGTGAAGTTCTACGGGGCGACGGAGACGTCTCACGGCTACGTCACCTCTGCCTGCGGGAACGTCATCTATCAGGCAACCCAGTTTCCCGCCGAGTACCACGGGAACTACTTCTTCTGCGAAGATGCCTATAACCTCATCCACCGCTGCCTGCTGGTCCGCGACGGCGCCGGTTACAAGATCGAGCGGGCGACGGAAGATAAGGTCGAGTTCCTGGCGTCCACCGAGGTTTGGTTCCGGCCGGTCAACATGATGAACGGCCCCGACGGGGCACTGTACATCGTCGACATGTACCGCGAGATCATCGAGGATTTCTCGGCCATTCCCAGGTTCCTACAGCAGCAATACGTCGAGGCACTGATTGCCGGCCGTGATCGCGGGCGGATCTATCGCCTAGTGGCCGACGGCACACCCAAGCCGCGGAAGTTCGATCTTAACAAGGCGTCCACTCAGGAACTCGTCGAGCGGCTTTCCAGCACGAACGCCTGGTGGCGGCAGACTGCCCAGCGGCTGTTGGTCGAGCGGGGCGACAAGACGGCAGTCGGGCCGCTTGCGTCTGTTGCCCGGGAAGGAAAAACACCCCAAACCCGGCTCCATGCGCTGTGCACCCTTGATGGCCTCGACGCACTGGATCCGGCGCTGGTCGAACGCGCGTTGGGTGATTCGCATTTCGGCGTCCGGATGCACGCCCTACGACTGGCCGAACCCTACTTGGACAAATCGCCCGGCCTGACCAAAAAGGTCTTCGCGACGGTCGACGATCCTGATCCCAAGGTCCGGCTGCAGCTCGGCCTGACGCTGGGCCAGAGCAAAGACCCGCAGGCGGTCCACGCGCTGGTCCAACTGGCCGCCCGTCACGGCGGCGAAAAGTGGATGGCGGACGCCATTCTCAGTTCGGTCGCCCATTCGGCCGACCGCTTGCTTGGCATGATTCTGGAGCGGGCCGAGAGTGCGGGCGAGGCCGGGCAGTTGGTCCACCCGCTGGCTGCGGTCGCCGGTGCCCGCCGCAATAACGATGAAATCGGCAACTTATTGGCGACGATCGCTCAGGGCAAGGGCCAGAAGTTCGCCGCGCTGAGAATCAATTGCTTGAAAGGCCTCGTCGAAGGGCTCAAACGGGGAAAGCCGAAACCGCTGACCTCTCCCGAAGGGCAAACCGCCTTGCGCCGCCTGCTGGTCAGTCCGTCTGCCGAGGTTCAAACGCTGGCCGTCACGGTGGCCGGGCTGGTAAAGCTTCAGGAAGGTGAGGAAATGAAAAAGGCCCTGGCGGCGGCGAGCAAGGTCGCACTCGACGAGGGCCGGACCGTCGAAGATCGTCAGGCTGCCATTCGGTTGCTTGGCAGCGCGCCCTACTCACAACTTGTGTCAACCGCCCAACGGCTCCTCGATGCCCGAGAGCCGCTCGACATCCAGCTTGCGGCGGTTGCCGCGATCTCGTCGGCCGACGACCCGGGTGTCAGTGCGGTCTTGCTGGCCGACTTCGACAGCCGCACGCCCAAGGTCCAAGCCGCCGTGATCGATGCGATCTTCAGCCGCAAGAATCGCCTGCCGGGACTGCTGGACGCCGTCCAGCAGAAGCGGATACAGCCGGCAGCACTCAATGTGAGCCGCCGGCGGCAGTTGACCGACAACGCCGATCCACAGATACGCGACCGGGCCAGGTCGCTGCTGGCCGGTCAAGACGCCGCAAAGGGCCGCAAACAACTGCTCGCTCGGTACCAGGCCGCCCTGAAGCTCGATCGCAACGCCAAGCGTGGAAGCGAGGTGTTCGAGAAGCAGTGCGCCAAGTGCCACAAGCTCCAAGATCAAGGCTACGAGGTGGGGCCCGATTTGGCGGCTGCCAAAACCCGGGCGGACGAAACCCTCGTATCGGACGTCCTCGATCCCGGCCGCGAGATCACCGTGGGCTACCAGAACTACACGGTAGTGACCGAAGACGGCCGGATCTTCACCGGAGTGTTGGCCGCCGAGACGGCAACCAGCATCACGCTGCGCAAAGAGGAGGGCGTCGAGGAGATGATTCTCCGCAAAGACATCGACGAGATGGAGGCTTCACCCTTGTCGATGATGCCGGAGGAACTGGAAAAGGAGGTCAGCCCGCAAGACGTGGCAGACCTGATCGCCTATTTGCGCGAGGCCCTCGGCCCGTTGCCGCCGCCGGTCGTCACGTTGTTCGAAGACGATCATGCGTTTGCCGAAGTGCTCACGGAAGGTCCGGGCACGGTCGGCATCAAGACCGACGACTGCTTCTCCGGGACGGCCTCGTTGGCGGTGAGCCCGCTGCAACGCTCGTCGTCGCGGATCCCCGGCTGGGAGTACGCAATAGCCGAGAACCCCGGCCCCGGCGAGTTCCGCTACCTGCGGTTCACCTGGAAGTCGCGAGGCGGCGAGGGAGTCATGATTGAATTGGCCGCCGACGGTGCCTGGCCGCCCGCCGACAAGCCGCTACGCCGCTACTACGCTGGTAAGAACACCACCGGCTGGAAAGCGGTGGAGGTCTCCTCGCAGGCGCCCCGAGAGTGGGTCGTCGTAACCCGTGACCTGTGGAAGGATTTCGGCTCCTTTACACTCACCGGTATCGCCCCCACTGCGATGGGCGGCGAAGCGCTTTTCGACCGGATAGAACTGCTCCAGTCGCTCGACGAGCCGAAGGCCGACAAGTGAAAAGCCAGGCGTGTGGGACTCGCGGACAACCAACCCGACGGCCATCCTTCGTCTCTTCACCTGCACCACTTGGCGTTTCAGCATCACCTTTCATCCCCGCATCGTCATTCTTCCTGTGCTTGTGGATGCAGGTGTAGTGTCATGGTCCGGCGAGTCTTGAGTGAACACTTGTCGATGAAGATGGACGACTTGGGGATGCCTGATTTCGTGAGTGCGTCGCATCGTCCGTTGACGCAAGTGCATGCCCAGTCAGAAGAAAGAAGCCGCTGACAATCGCTGTCAACGGCTTACTTAGAGAGCGGGAGACGGGATTCGGACCCGCGGCGTCCAGCTTGGGAAGCTCTCCTCAGAATCACTGAATAGGCTCGTTTCCCTCGAAGAATAATGGCGTTTTACGGCTTTCGGTGGGTGTTGCAAGGGCTCTTAGACGATTGCACTTTTTCTCGGGAAATAGCGGTATTCTTGAGGCCGAGGTGCGCGCAAAACGGTAGATACCGTTTTGGCTTTCAGCCGTTTGGGTGTGACACGCTTGCCGCACACTTGATCACCGCTGACATCCATGCAGCAACAAAGCGTGGGCTGCGAGGCATACCAGATCGTCATCCTCAGCCAAACGTCGGTTTTACCCCTTTAAGCGAGTCATTGATAAATAATACGGCACTTGACAATGCGTCGATTCAGCACGTCCACAACGAAGAGCCGGTCTTTCCAGACGGAGAGTGCGGATATCGTTCCGAACGGAAGCTCGGGGTGCGGGAACTTGCTTCCGGTGCCCTGGCAATCCATATTGCCGTAGCTTCCAAATTCCCCCACCAGCTTTCCCGTCTCGCAGCTAATCACTTGAACACTGTACTTGCCGGCGGCATACAGATAGCCTTTCCCGTCCAGCGTTTGGTGATGCCTGGATGCAACGCAATGGCAAGGCGGAGAAATCACTTCGGAGTTCCCCAAATGTCCCTCCCACCGCCGGGACCAGAGCGGTTCGCCCCCGGAAGGCGCGAACTTTGATAGCGCCAGATAATGCTCCCACGGCCTCTCGGCGGGACGGTAAAGGACGTACAAGTTTTCTTCGTCGTCGACCTGGATGCCTCGCACGCAATCCAGACCGAGCAGGCCTCGCTTTTGCAGCTTCCCGTCGGCGTCGTATACGTTTATCTGGCGGTGCAAGGCGGCGTACGCACTCACGGGCCGCGATTTTGGATCGACGTCCACTTTGGCGACATAGTAGATGTTGCCGTGCCGGTCGACGTCCATGCCGTGGTAGGTATCGTGCCAGTAGTTCACGCGCATGGCGCGATCGACGAATAGGGCGTTGCTCCCCGTGGTCTTGAAAGGGATCGCTTTCCCCTCACGGTCGAAGCGGAGGATTTCCACGCCGGCCTTCCCTAATTTCCACCGGTAAACCCTGCCGTCTTTTCCGAAAATGGAATCGATAAACAGCGGCTCCTCCGGATGGCGGAAATGTCGCTCGTAATTCAACGTGAACCAAGGCGAGGTCATCTTCAAGCCCCTGGCGTCGAAGAAGAAGGGCGGCCACTTCTTCAGCACGTTTCCATTCTGATCGAGCCGGTAAACCGTCCCGAACTGTTTGAGCCGGTGGTTTGAGTCGTCTTCGACGTAGATGTGGCCGGTTTGCGGGTCGATGTTGAGTATGGGCTGACTGCCGGGTTGCATGGGATGGGACAGCGTCTCGCCGTTGTCCACCCATTCCGCCTTCATCGAGAGATCGTCGCCCGCCAACTGCACCAGGCTCCCCGGGCCGGTGCCATTGGCCACCCACACCAGCGGCGGGGATACCCCGGCGTCCACGGCGATCTGCAGTACGTCCTGCTGCAGGGGCTTGGAAACCGCTAGAAGATCGGGCTGCTTCCAACTCCTGAGTTTGATCAGTTTCCTGGGGGCCTCGGGAGGTTTCCCTGCCGCGGCGACCACAGCCTGCCGCAACGACCCCAACGTGCGTTCGACGCGCCGGTCCTTCGGTCTTGGCTCCGGGCCGACGAGCACATAGAGATGTTTTTCGTGATCGATCGCCAAAGCGGTTGGACCATTCAGTGGTTCTTTTTTCCCTTCGTGTTCATAGTGTGTTATGGATGCCGCCAGCCGGCCGTCTTCTCCGAGTACTTGGAGGCGGTTGTTCCCGGCATCCGCCACGATCAGATGATTTCCGTCGAGGACCAGCCCACTCGGCTCGGCGAAACCACCGAAAGCGTTCTGTTTCTCAACCTTTACGCCCTGGTGCATCCGACACTTCCAAACATAAGCTCCTCGCCCCTCTTTTCCGCTCACTTCCCAGCAGTAGCTGACGTCTTTTTCGTCCACTTCAAAGTAGTAGCCGTACTGCCTTGTCCGGTGGGCACTTTGCCCCGCCGAGACGTACAGCAGGCCGCCCGGGTCAAAACAGAAGTAGGGATAGCGAAGCGATTGAAAGGGCATGTAGTTCTTCAGATCGGGAATTTGCCAGCGGTGCTGGGTCCAGGCGGCGCTTTCGAACGGTTCATTTCGCCCTCGATGGTAAGCCGAGGTCCATCCCTCCAGGGGCAAGCTTCCGTCAGGCTTCATTCTCAGTAGTATTCCTCTGAAAATGTTGGCCATGATCAAGTCGCCGTTGGGCGCCAGCGTCATCTTCTGAGGGAAGTTCCACCAGTTTCCGTACATGGAGAATTCGCCCCAGGTCTCGAACAGTTTCGGGATGACCAACTCCGCGCCCCCTTCCCTCGCCGTCTTTCGGCAAACGTCCCGCACGCTCGAGCGGGGCAAGTTTGGGTTCAGCGGCATGATCGTCCGCAGATAGTTGCCCTGCCGGTCGAAGACCCGCACCTCGGCCAACCCTCTTACCGGTCTCGTATCGGAGAGCACATAAAGCTCCCCCTTCTGCTCATTAACGGCGAGGTCCCATATATTGCCCCGCGCATGAGGATCGCCCGCCAGCAGGAACCCCTCCAACTCCAGCTTCACCTCGCCCGTCGTGCCGGGGTGAGTGGAACCGGGGCCAAGCTGTATCGTCCGCTCTTCTTCTTCGGCCAGAAACGATCTACCCGCCTTGTTTGGCGGGTCATACCATCTATTAAGCCCGCGTGTTCCATAGTCGGGCCTCGGAAGACTCTTGCGCGCCGGGATGCCCGTCAGGACTCCCCACTCGCCGGGATTCGCGGACATGCCCTGCCAGCAATGGGTTTCGCCTCCGGGCATGCCGGACCGCCGGATGTTGAACCCGATCTCCGCTGCGAGCGTCTTGTTCTTGTTGAAGATCTCAAACGGAAGAGCCAACTCAACGGCCCACGCACCCGTGCCCTTTGCCGCGGCGGACTTGAACCGCGGTTGCCACGTCCGGTCGTGCCAGGGCGGCTCATTCTCATTGTAAGAAGATGAGGTTTTTCCTCCGTTCTCATTGGCGATCCGGATCAGGTAGTAGGAATTCCCATCGCCATTCGAGTCGATTAGCAACTCGACGGATTCCACTCCCTTCGACGGCTTGCCGGGCTTGGCCTTTCCACCCACCGCATCCTTCCCCGCGCAGCTTACACCGATATAGAGATGGTCGGCGTCGCGCAAGATAAACGCCTCGGTGGTTGACTTCGACGGCTCTGCCCGTGTGACTTTGAGCGGACCTGTTCTTGCCGCATCCTTCCAGCACGGCTCGTCGAGCTTTCCGTCCACCACCGGCTTGGAATCCGTCGGCGGCACCCGCAACATGGGGCTCTTGTCGGGCCGGCTTTCCGCTGCCGGCACCCGGTCAAGGCACAGCAGTGAGCCCAGAATGGCAACCGCAATATGGATGTTTCGTAACCGCTGCGTCCCACGCCTGTCCGAGCGGTGGCTGCCTGTAATGATTGACATTTTCGTCTCCCTATGTTGAATTTGGCAAGGTTACGATCAAGGCCCTTTCTTCTCCGCTTGTCCATAGATAATACGGCACTTGACGATGCGTCGATTCAGCACGTCCACAACAAAGAGCCGGTCTTTCCAGACGGAGAGCGCGGATATGGTTCCGAAAGGAAGCTCGGGGTGCGGATACTTGCTTCCTTTGCCCTGGCAATCCATGTTGCCATAGCTTCCGAATTCCCCCACCAGCTTTCCCGTCTCGCAGCTAATCACTTGAACACTGTACTTGCCGGCGGCATACAGATAGCCTTTGCCGTCGAGCGTTTGGTGTTGTTTCGATGTAATGCAATGGCAGGGCGCAAAGAGCACCTCGGACTGTCCAAGATATCCCTCCCATGGCCGGGTCCAGAGCGGTTCGCCGCCGGACGGAGGGTACT
>JAUWJC010000127.1 GCA_030607895.1 Pirellulales bacterium | reverse complement strand
TGCATGGCGAGATCTTTGCGGATCGAATTTGCCGGGGCCATCTATCACGTCATGTCACGTGGGAACGCGAGGCAGGACGTTGTCCTTGATGATGCGGACCGCAAGAAGCAGCATCACCTGCGCTCCCCGCACGCGTCGAGGCAGGCAACCAGCACCTGTAACGTACCGTGGTGAAACTGGAACGAATCCTTCACTAATCACTATTCAAGCTCTGACCCCAAGCACCACCCGAAACTGGAACGAAGCCCTCGCTAATCACTATTCAAGCTCTGACCCCAAACAGCGCTTAATGTGCATCTTGCCTATTTAGCATCCACGACAGTGCCATTCAGCTCTGACCCCAAATACCCTGCCAAGGTATCCCCAGCCGTCCGGACCCATTTGCGGGCAAAATAGAGCCTCTATTCTATGCAGCGGTAATTGCCATATATTGCCGTAAGGCCTTGTGCGCAAAGCACTTATGTCGATAATCCCCGGAAGGGCTAAATAAGCGTTAAAATCGAGGGTCAGGTCCCCGGAAAAACGCCTTTTTGGGGTTACCGCCCACGGCGAGCAAATAGCCAAGATAATGGCAACTGAGTCTCAATAAGCTACTGTGTACCACACCGAATCAGTGCTTCACTGATTAACCCCGATTTCCCTTCGGCCCTCACGGTACAAAGCGCACTTGAGAAACCCTAACCCGGACGAGCCGGAACCATAAAGGGCGTTGTCAACTGCGTGGCGTATACTTTAAGTGTTCAACAACCAAAGAGACAAACATGCCCGCTACGAAACAACCTATTGTCCGCCGACTGCTAACCATATTTTTGAGTTTGGCGGCGTTGGTGCTACTTGTCTTGGCTCTGTCCATCGGAGCAAACCGGGCCGTTTCCGTTCTTCAAAGCCGCGTGGACGCTATGGAAGGTATAAGCCAAGTTACTACGGAGGTTATCCCAGCGAGTGTCGAGGATACATCGCCGAAAGAAATAGCGATAATGAAACTCCAGGAGCAAGGCAAGACCGACGAGGATACATCGCCGAAAGAAATAGCGATAAAGAAACTCCAGGAGCAAGGCAAGACCGACAAGGAAATTGTAAAATTTATTGAGAAGTGGGAGGAACGGGTAGCGCTGGAAAAACTAATGAAATCGGGTGGTCGCCCGAGCGAGGTCATTCCGCCCAAGTATCGGAACTTCCGGGAAAGCGCGTTAGAAACGGACCGGAAGTGTAAGGTAATGGAAATAGAGTGGTTCCAAATCCGAATCAAAAAATTCTGATATTTTCAGGATTCGCGTTGACTTCTCCGCTGCGTGTTCTTGCCATTTTGCGCAAGACTTGATCCATAACCCGGTGGTCCTTTGGGGTCAGAGCTTGAATAGTGATTAGGGCTTGCCTTGAGGGGGCGGGATGATACGATGAGTGCATGGCGAGACCTTTGCGGATAGAGTTTGCCGGGGCCATCTATCACGTCATGTCACGTGGGAACGCGAGGCAGGACGTCGTCCTCGATGATGCGGACCGCGAGAAACGGCTTGATTGGCTGCGCCGGACGGTCGAGACTTACGGATGGCGGATCCATTCGTTCGTGCTCATGCGGAACCACGACCATCTCTTCGTGGAGACGCCCGAGCCGAATCTGTCGGCCGGAATGCAGTACCTCAACGGCAGCTATACGAGCTACTTCAATCGCCGCCATCGCCGCTCGGGCCATCTCTTTCAGGGTCGTTTCAAAGGACACCTGATCGAGGAGCAGGGCTACTTCCTCGAGGTGAGCCGGTATATCCACCTCAACCCGGTCCGTGCCAAGGTGGTTGCCCGACCCGAACAGTACCCCTGGTCGAGCTATCGCGGATACCAGCGGGCAAACCGAACGGTGGCGTGGGTAACGTATGATCGAGTCTTGCGGGAGTTCGGCGTATCACGAAGTGTCGCGCGGCAGGCGTACACGCGGTTCGTGCGAGCCGGTGTCGAAGAGCCGCCACCCTCACCGTTTCGAGAGGCACTGGAAGGGATGCTCCTCGGGTCGGACACGTTCGTTGCCCGCGTCCGACGATTGCTCGACGACCGGCCGACGGACCGGAGTGTTCCCCAGTTGGAGCGAGTCCGCGGACGGCCGCCATTGGAGGAGATTGTGGGGGTTGTTGGGGAGCATTTTGGAGTGGATACGACGCTCTGGTTGCCCGGCCGGCGGAGCGACAACGCGAGTCGGGCGGTAGCAGCCTACCTGGCCCGGCGACGTTTCGGATACACGGCCGGGGAAGTGGCCAAGGCACTGGGCTACCAAAGCGGAAGCAGCATCACCCGCGCCGTCGCACGCGTCGAAGCAGGCAACCAGCGCCTGCAGCGCACCGTGGCGAAGCTGGAACGAATCCTTCACTAATCACTATTCAAGCTCTGACCCCAACCACCGCACCCCAACCACCGGCTGACCCCAACCACCGGACCCCAACCACCGCATTCTTCCGGTTGTTCCTCGGTCCGTGCGGGCGCGGGCCTTATGATCCGGTCATTCCGAACGCGTGTTCCTGCCCGCTGCAATCGGCGCAAGGGATTTCTTCGCGGCAACGTGGTCTGTTCGTTGCAATGCGAGTGGCGGCAAATCGCATTTGCGGATTGTAACGGTTGGTGGTGACGGGTGCGCCGTTTCTTTTTTGACCGCACCCCAAACGTGGTCTATATTCCTCTGACCAAAAAGGCGGGCGCGGTTTCTGGTCACCTGCCTTAGGAACACCCCCAACGGCGTCAAGCGGTGCGGACGGACGGGATTGACTCTCACCACGAGGCCTTTCGTCCGGTTGCACGGCACGCGGGATGGAGCCCCCGCGAGAGGACGCTCCCACCAACGACGGACGACACCATGCGACGAAGGGTCCTTTCCGCCGCCAGCGTGATTTGGCTTGTGGTACTGGCGGTTCTTCTCTCGGGCCATTGCGCCTTTGCTCAGTCAGTATCTCCTGCTCCCATCGGGATTGCTCCCAGTAGCACGGCCGATATTGGCGACATACTGCACCAGGGTCGCCAGATGGAACTGGATCGGCGCTGGGGTGATGCACTGTCGCACTACGAGGACGCCATCCGGCAGTTCCCCACTCACGACGATTTGCACCAGCGGTTCGAGTTCACCCGACTGCACTACGACCTGGGGCGCCGCTACACGGATCACAGTTTCTGCAACACGCTGGACCGGCTCTCGGAGCAGGAGGCCTTGGACCTGTACCGCGAGGTGCTGGTGAAGATACAGGCGCACTACGTCGAGGGGCCGGCCTGGCAGGAATTGGTCCAGCACGGCACCAACGCCTTGGAAGTGGCGCTGACCGAGCCGGTCTTCCTGCAACGCAACGCGCCACGCGCCGCCGAGCGGCAAATCCTGGAGTTCCGCGACGCACTGCACCGAATGCTGAACTCGCGCACAATAGAATGCCGCGACGACGCCCGGGACACCGCGGCCGCGGCCGCCCGACTGGCCAAGCAACTCATGGCCGTTGCGCCGGCCGCCGTGGTGTTGGAATATACCTGCGGAGCGGCCAACTCATTGGACTGCTACTCGGCCTATCTCACGCCCGACCAGTTGTCCGACGTCTACTCGCAAATCGAAGGGAATTTTGTCGGGTTGGGTATCGAATTGAAATCGGAACCGGGCGCATTGGTGATTGTCAGGGTAATTCCCCGCAGCCCGGCCCAACTCAGCGGCGTCCGCGCCGGCGATCGAATCGTTGCCGTCGACGGCCAACCTACCTGCAGCCTTTCCGCGGACGAAGCGGCCAACCTCCTTCAGGGTGAAGCAAATACCATTGCGCGGCTCTCGCTGGTTAGCCCCGGACAAGATGCTCGGCAGGTGGACGTTCGTCGCAAACGGGTCGAGGTGCCCAGCATCGACGAGACAAAGATCATCGATCCCGACTACGGCATAGGCTATTTCAAGCTGAGCTGCTTCCAGAAGACCACCTGCCGCGACCTGGACGCCGCCATGTGGAAATTGCACCGCGAAGGAATGAAGGCGCTGGTGATCGACCTTCGCGGCAACCCGGGCGGATTGCTGATTACGGCCGTCGAAGTCGTCGACAAGTTCGTCGACCGCGGAATCATCGTTTCCACCCGGGGCCGGAGTCTCCAGGAAGATTTCACCTACTCGGCCCACGCGACCGGGACCTGGCGCGTGCCGCTTGTGGTATTGATCGACCATGAGAGCGCCAGCGCGGCGGAGATCTTCGCCGGTGCAATACGCGATCATCGTCGGGGAACACTCGTCGGCCGCCGCAGCTACGGCAAGGGATCCGTGCAGGGTATCTTCCCCTTGAACCACTCCAGCGCCGGCATCCGGCTGACCACCGCCAAGTTCTACTCTCCCAGTGGACGCCCGTTCAGCTTGGTGGGCGTCGAGCCGGATGTCCTCGTGCATCGGGTAGCCCGACCGATCGTCACGCTGAGCAGTTCGCCCGCCATGCCCAAAGACGACGATCAGATGCTCGCCGCCGCACTGCACGCCGCCAGACAACTTACCGCCAAGCGGTAAGGGTATCTGAGACACCCTGTCAAAGCGCGTGGTCTGGGTGGACTTTTCCTGTGCCGAGTGCGGCTCTCCCGCCCCCGGGTCCTTGGGCAATTGGGGCCCATCTGATAGGATCGTGTTTGTAAGCTTTCAGCAGTCAGCTATCAGCTATCAGTTCCAGCTTGGAATACGCTTCAAAACTGGTTCCCAAGCTCCGGCTTGGGAACCTACACGGAACGTTTCCAAGCTGGAGCTTGGGAACGAGAAATCAGCTATCAGCTATCAGCTATCAGCTTGGAGTACGCTTCTGACTGCTGAAAGCTGATAGCCAATGAAGGGACTCGTTTGCGGTGGTATTTGACCGCCTTGGTGCTGTTGTCTCACGTCACTGGATATTGGTGCTGCTGGCCTGGGCGGCGCTGATGGTGGGGATCGACCGGTTGGCCCCGCGCTGGGACCAAATCACTCACGACGGCGACTTCGCCTATCTGCCCGATCGAATGACCAGCGGCCGGGGCGAGCAGCTTCTCGAGGCCGCCTTTCCGGAGGCCCTCTCCAAGAGCCAGGTGGCTCTGGTCGTCTCGCGCGCCGACGGCAAGTTGCAGGCGGCCGATTTCCAAGTGGCCGATCGGTTGCTGGCACGGTTCACGCCGAACCGGGACGAGCGGTCCGAGGAGCGGCCACAGGGCCCAATCACGGGCGTTTGGAGTTACGAAAGCCAGGTGGTCGGCAAGAAGCTGATCAGCCGCGCCGGCACCGGCGGCCAGGCGCTGTTGATCGTACTCCGCCTGAAAAACGAGTTCATGGCCATCGACAACATGAAGTTGATGGCCGAAATCCACCAAACGCTGGATCGGCTCCGCCTGGAACCCGGCTTCCCCAAAGGGCTGGAACTGGGTGTAACCGGCTCGGCCGCCATCGGCGCCGACATGTTGTTCTCCGCCGAACAGAGCATCCGCAACACCGAACTGACCACCATCGTGCTGGTGTTCGTTATTCTGCTGGTGGTGTATCGGGCGCCCGGGCTGGTGTTCGTGCCGCTGGTGACGATTGGCATATCCGTCTTCGTGGCCATGGACCTGGTGGCCATGCTCACGCAGTTCAGCCAGTGGCTTGGCTGGTTCGATTTCAAGGTATTCAAGACCACGAAGATATTCGTGGTTGTAATTCTCTTCGGCGCCGGCACCGATTACTGCCTTTTCCTGATCTCCCGCTACAAGGAAGAACTCCAACGCGGGCTGGTGCATGACGAGGCCATCTGCGCCGCGCTGGCGGGCGTGGGTGAAGCCCTGGCCGCCAGCGCGCTGACCACGATCTTCGGGCTGGCGATGATGGTGTTTGCCGATTTCGGCAAGTTCCGTTACAGCGGGCCGGCTATTGCCTTGTGCCTGGTTGTTGCGCTGGCTGCCTGCGTGACCCTGGCACCTGCCCTGTTGAGAGGCACCGGCCGGGTCATCTTCTGGCCCTTCGGCATCGGGCCGGCAATGCGACCGGACGGCGATATCGGATCGGAAACCAACGGTCCGTCGCTAACCGGCTGGTTCTGGCGGCGACTCGGCCGGGCGGTCGTGGCGCGGCCCGGCCTTATCCTGGTTGCAAGCATTCTTCTGCTGGCCCCGCTGGCCTGGCAAGGCCTCTCCGTGCCGATCACCTACGACTTGCTGAACGAACTGAACGCCGACCGTCCAAGCGTCCAGGGACCCCGACTCCTCCAGCGGCAGCTCCTCACCGGCGAGACCGGCCCCGTCACCGTCGTGGCCTACCAGAAAAACGCCCGGTTCGATACCAAGAGCGGACGCGACAGAATCGCCTGGCTGACAAAGTTCCTCTACAACCTGAAATACGTCGACAGCCACGCCGAAGAAGCCAAGCCGATCGTCAGTGTTCGCAGTCTCACCGAGCCGCTGGGTGATACGCCGGGTAGCTTCAATCCGTTAAGCCCCACCGGGCGGCGGAAACTGGCCGTATTACGGCATCCCAAGACAAAGGCTACCTTTGTCTCGCAGGCGGGAGCCTTGGCCGGCAATGTCACTCGCTTCGACCTGGTCTTCCAGTACGATCCCTTCTCCGAAGAGAGTGTCCGGCTCTTGGGCTACGTCGAGGAGCAGTTGTTGGCCACGGCCGACGACCCACACTCGAATTGGCACGGGGCAACGTTCGATCTGGTCGGCACCACCGCCGGCATCCGCGATCTGAAAGCCGTTACCACCAGCGACCAGGTCCGCATCCAGGTGCTGGTCGTGATCGCCGTGTTGGCCGTGTTGATCGTCATTCTGCGCCACCCCCCCATCTGCATCTATCTGGTCGTGTCGGTGCTGCTGGGGTACTTCGTCACTATCGGCACCACCGAGTTGTTCTTCTCGTGGCTCTATGGCGATACGTTCCACGGCCTGGACTGGAAGGTGCCCATCTTCCTGTTCGTTATCCTGATCGCCGTGGGCCAGGACTACAACATCTACCTGGCTACACGGGTGTTCGAAGAACAAGAACGCCGTGGACCGTTGGAAGGTCTGCGCGTGGCGGTGGTTCGCACGGGCGGGATAATCACAAGCTGCGGGATAATCATGGCCGGCACGTTCGCTTCGATGACCACCGGCACCTTGCGGGCGATGCACGAGTTGGGTTTCGCCCTGTCGCTGGGCGTGCTGCTGGACACCTTCATCATCCGCACCGTCCTGGTCCCCTGTTTCCTCGCCCTGATTGCCCGTCGGACGGATGCCCCCAACGACAGATCGGCCCGGGTCGAGTGTATGCCCCCGGTGTGTTCACCGGGGGCTAAATAGCGGTGAATTAGCCCCCGGTGAATTAGCCCCCGGTGAATTAGCCCCCGGTGAATACACCGGGGGGGGCGGCAGATTGGGAGTACAACGCAACTATGCCAAACACGCTTGCGATCATGTTGACAATGACCACATACGGCACGTGGTTGCGTGGCGACATGCGCGGCTGGGTCGACCGCGGTAGAACTCTCCCACCCGATCCCATTATCCAGGCAGCCGATCGCCAGCGGATGAAGCACCCAGTGTTTCTTTTCGATGATCAGCGATTGCTGGAAACGGGTGCGTTCATTGGTCAGTCGCTTCGTCAGCGCGTCGATGCATGCATTCTGGCCATGACCGTCCAAACTTGGCACGTTCACATGGTCATCGCCGCCACCGAACACCCGTTGCCGAAAATCGTCAAATGCGCCAAGGACGCAGTCCGCTGGGGACTACGGCCTGGCCGGCCGGTTTGGACTGACGGGTACGACAAGCGGTTCTGCTTCGACGAGCAATCTGTACACCGCCGGATCGCATACGTCGAGTGTCACAACACCGCGCTCGGCTGGCCTCCGAAGCCCTGGGACTTCATCGAACCATTCACCCAACCACCACCCTCTTCCCCCGGTGTAATCACCGGGGGCTAAATGGCGGTGAATTAGCCCCCGGTGAATTAGCCCCCGGTGAATTAGCCCCCGGTGAATACACCGGGGGCAACCCAGTACACCGGGCAAGAACTCAGCCGATCGCAGCGGAGGTCGAGGCTGCCCACTTCTTGATCGGCTACTGCATTGAAAGCGGGCAGGAGTAGCTGTTCCGCCGGGCGTCTCGGCGCTGGGTTCATTTCCGTAACACATTGCTGCACAAGCACTTATGTGTGCCACACCCGGTTCCACCACGACCCTGGCATCCGGTTTGCAAAACGGGGCTGGTTATTCTGGCAATCTTAAAGGGTTCAGTGGAAAAGGAGAAAACACCGTGACACCCAAGGAAGTGTTGGCACTTTGCCGCGAGAAGGACGTTAAGGCGGTCGATTTGCGATTTATGGACTTTCCCGGTCTCTGGCAGCATTTCACCATCCCGGTGGACAAGCTGGACGAGGACGTCTTCGAGGACGGACTGGGGTTCGACGGTTCGAGCATTCGCGGGTGGAAGGCGATCAACGAGAGCGACATGCTGGTGGTGCCGCAGCCGGAGACGGCCTCGCTAGATCCGTTTGCCGAGTTGCCCACCCTCTCGATGATCTGCAACATCCAGGACCCGATTACCCGGGAGGATTACTCCCGCGACCCCCGCAACGTCGCTCGAAAGGCAGTCAACTATCTGAAGAGCACCGGTATCGGCGACACTTGCTACATCGGGCCGGAGGCCGAGTTCTTCATATTCGACGATATCCGCTTTGAGCAGACGCCCAGCGAGGCATTTTATTATATCGACAGCATCGAGGGGCAGTGGAACCGGGGCCGCGACGAGCGGCCGAACCTGGGCTACAAGCTGCGGCACAAGGAGGGTTATTTTCCCGTCCCGCCGGCCGACCAGATGATGAACCTTCGCAACGAGATGATGCAGACGATGCTCGACTGCGGGTTGGACGTGGAGGCGCAGCACCACGAGGTAGGTACGGCCGGGCAGGCGGAGATCGACTTGCGCTACGACGCCCTGGTGAACATGGCCGACAAAATGATGATGTACAAGTATATCGTCAAGAACGTGGCCGCTCGGCACGGCAAGACGGTCACCTTCATGCCCAAGCCGATCTTCGGCGACAACGGCTCGGGGATGCACCCCCACTTGTCGATCTGGAAAGGGGACGAGCCGCTGTTTGCCGGCAACGGTTACGCGGGCTTAAGCGAGATGGCGCTGTACGCCACCGGCGGCCTGCTGAAACATGCCGCGGCGATCTGCGCCTTCTCGAATCCCACCACCAACAGCTACAAGCGGCTGGTACCGGGTTTCGAGGCGCCGGTGAACCTGGCCTACTCGCGGCGGAACCGCAGCGCGGCCGTCCGGCTGCCAATGTACTCGCCCAGCCCCCAGGCCAAGCGCATCGAGTTCCGCCCGCCCCCCCCCTCGGCCCCCCCCGCCCGGCCTTATACCGCGATGCGGATGGCTGG
>JAUWJC010000268.1 GCA_030607895.1 Pirellulales bacterium | reverse complement strand
GGGACCCCGAACTCCCCCCACACCCGCCGGGGGGGGCCGCCCCCCCAACCCCGGGGTGTGGGGGGCGCAAAACCACCGGGCGTTCATGAACAGAAGCAAGTCTACACGGCTATATCCACAGGTGCAGCCGGCCGTCGAGCATGTCGGGAATGGCCTTCTCGACGTAGTGGCGTATCTGGCGGAGGTGATATCGGGTGCTGAAGTGGCCGGCGATGATCAACTCATTGGCGAACCGCTCCCGGCGCTCCAGAAAATCGTCTATGTGCATGTGGCCGAACTTGTGGATTTTCTCTTTGCGATGCCCCGGCGCGACGAACGTCAGTTCCATAATCAACACGTCCGCCTGGTACATTGCCGGCGTGGCGTCCAGGCCTTCCGGCCGGCTGTCGCCCAGGTAGGCCACCCGCGGAATCCGCACCTCGTCGGTCACCTCCGCGCCGCCAAGCCGCAAATCGCGGATTTTATCGCCTGCAAGGCCCTGCAACTCGGGTTTGAGTTTCCGCCGCCGCTCCCAAACGACAAACCCCAACGACGGCACCGAATGGGCGGTAGCCGAAATAGTTACCACAAGCTCTCGCGAAAGCTCGATCTCATCGCCCGGCTTGATCCCCACCAGGTCGCACGGCAATCGACCGCGATCCAAGCGGCTGAACAGTCGCAGAATTCGCCGGACGGGCTCGACTGTTACCTCCGGCAGGTAGATGGTGGGTGGGTCCATCTTCATCATCCGCCGCCGCGCCACGTAGACGGGCAGCGCCACCAGATGGTCCATGTGCGCGTGCGAAACGAACCAGGTCGGCGTGCCCATGAACGACCACGGCTGCGCGCCCAGATCGAATCCGATCTTCAATTCCGGAATTCGCCAGTACGTTTGTACCGCCGCCCGCGAGTAACCCTCTATCGAGAGCCCCTTGTGCTCGAGCGTCTTGACCGGAAGGTTGTTGATCACGGAATACTGCTTGAATGATCGTAATTATCGACACTGGAGAGGTCCAGCGGTTCGGTGCAATCGAGCCGGAGCGAGAGCCAGATTTCGCTGAACAATTCGTTCTGCTCGACGCGGACCTGGTCGTGGCGAACCAGTTCCAATATGGCCAGGAAGATTCCCACCAGCGTCGACTTGTGCATGCTCGGATCGAACAATTCGCTGAAGGCCAAGCGGCCCTGTTCGATCAGTTGGGTATGAATCCGGGCCATGTAGACGTGGATCGGTGTATCGTCGTAAACGATGTTCGAGGGTCTGGCCGCCTCCGTGGCACGGACAATCCGTCCGAACGCGCTTACCAGGTCCCAAAGCTCCACCTCGTGGATCGGTTCCTCGGCCAGGTCTCGCCGGCGCGGCGGCAGATCGTCGCCCAGCCGGGCGTAACGCTGCTGCCAGCGCCGGCTCCGTTCCTCCAGGATGCTGGCCGCATCGCGGAACCTCTTGTACTCCAACAGACGGTGGACCAACTCCTTCCGCGGGTCTTCCAACTCATCCTGCACCTCGTCCGCGCGGGGGAGCACCTGCTGCGACTTGATCTCGATAAGCGTGGCGGCCACCGCCAGAAAATCGCCCACCACACCGATGTCCAACTGCTCCAGCACCGCCATGTGATCGAGGTACTGGTCGGTGATTATGGAGATAGGAATGTCGACGATCTCCACCTCGTGCTTACGCACCAGGTACAGCAACAGGTCCAACGGACCTCGAAAAATGTCCAGATCGACGCGGAAGTCCATCGGCCGGGGCTTTCGTCTGTTCAGATCGACGCGGAGGCGAGTTTGGCGGGAACGGGCCGCGCAAAGGCGGGCTCCCCAAGTTCGGCACTGCCTGCATCCGGTAGGCTTTGCGGACAACCTTTCAGTTTAGCTGTCGGCAGGCCGTGTGGCGAGTGGTCGGCCGTGTGGCGAGTGGTGGCACGCACAATCCCCACAGCCGACAAGCGCCGTCCGTTCCATATAACCAGTTTCGTCCAAACGGGTTGCCATACTTGAAGAGATCGTACCCCCCGACAGGCGTGGGTACGCCGCCTTCAGATCGTGCCGGCGCAGAAATAAGCTGTACAAATTGGTGGCACGTCCCTGAGCGTAGCGAAGGGCGTGGCGAAGGGCGTGGCGAGGTACCCCGCCCCAAACACGCCCTTCGCTGCGCTCAGGGACGTGCCACTCTTGGCTCGCGTGAACCTGGTGAGGTTCGTCGTGGGGGTTGGTTTTGCTACAATTGCCGCTGTTGCCCGTGTTATGCCACGGCCAAGGAGCATGCCATCCGATGTCCAACGCCGACAAAACCGCCGAGAAAACGCTGGTGACCGTTGCCACGTACAACGAGATCGAGAACCTGCCGCGCCTGGTCGAGGAGATCTTCCAACATGCGGCTGGAGTCGACATCCTGGTGGTCGACGACAACTCGCCCGACGGCACCGGCCAGTGGTGCGACGAGAAGGCGGCCGAGGACCCTCGCGTCCATTGTCTGCATCGGCAGGGGAAACTGGGGCTGGGTACTGCCACTATCGCCGCAATGCGTTACGGCATCGAGCAGGGCTACAAGTACGTGCTGAACATGGACGCCGATTTCAGCCATCACCCCCGCTATCTGCCAGACTTGCTGGCTGCAATGGAACCCAAGGACGCGCCGCCAGTGGATATAATGATCGGTTCGCGCTATGTTCCCGGCGGCGGTGTTGAAGGCTGGCCGCTGAAGCGACATCTAATGAGCCAGGGTGTAAACCTCTACGCTCGATGGTTCCTGGGACTGAAACCCAAGGATTGCAGCGGCGCCTTTCGCTGCTACCGTACGGAAATGTTGGCCAAGCTTGATTTCGACGCTGTCCGCAGCCGGGGATACTCGTTCCAGGAAGAAATTCTCTGGCATCTCAAGCGGCTGGGCGCCCGATTCGGCGAAACGCCCATCATCTTCGCCGATCGACAGCACGGCGCCTCGAAAATCGATTCCAGGGAAGCCGTTGGCGCATTGTGGATCATCTTCACCATGGGCCTGCGGAACTTACTGCCCAGATAAGCCGCTTGCGGCTTCGCACAAACCAACCCCAGCCCGAGCAATCCGTTGAGTGCGCCCGACCCCATGTTGCTTAGTGGAAACGAGGCGGTGGCGCTTGCTGCCTACCGTGCGGGTGTTGCGTTGGGGACGGGCTATCCGGGCACACCATCGACGGAGATTCTGGAGCGGTGCTCTGCCTTGGGCGGCCGGGCACAATGGGCCCCAAACGAAAAGGTCGCGCTGGAGGTAGCCTTGGTCGTTGCGTTCGGCCGCGGCGCCGCACTGGTGGCAATGAAACACGTGGGGCTGAACGTGGCGGCCGATCCGTTGTTTTCCGCCGCCTACACGGGCATAAGCGGTTCGCTGGTTATCGTGTCGGCCGACGACCCGGGCATGGCCTCCAGCCAGAACGAGCAAGACAACCGGCGGTTCGCCGTGGCGGCCGGCGTGCCGATGCTCGAGCCGGCCGATTCGCAAGAGGCGTACGATTTCACGTTGGCTGCGTTCGAGTTATACAGACGCCGGCGTCTTCCCGTCATGCTGCGGACCACCACGCGAGTGTGTCACGGCAAGTCGATCGTTTGCCCGGTCCCACCCACCGAGGCCGCCGAGTCGGCCGGTTTTCATCGCGACATTGCCAGCCGGGTAATGATCCCGGTCCATGCCCGAAAGGCCCATCGCCGCCTGAGGCGGAAGCTGGCTGAAATCGCCAAATACAGCGAAGAGTCGGAACTGAACACGCTGGTCGAGGGCGACCGGTCGTTGGGTATCATTACTTCCGGCATTTCGGCGATGCACGTTCGCGAGGCGGCCCCCCAGGCAAGCGTGCTGAAGCTCGGCCTGACGTATCCGCCGCCCTTGAAGTTGGCCGGGCGGTTCGCCGAAAGCGTCGGGCGGTGCGTGGTAATCGAAGAAGGCGATCCGTACCTGGTCGAACAGCTTCGCACGGCCGGCGTTCCCGTCGAAGGCAAGCCCGAAATGTATCGGCTCGGCGAACTCGACGTCGGCCGGGTCCGCCGCATCCTGGCCGGCGACACCCGCGCGGAGCCGGAGCCGCCCCGCGGTAAATTGCCCGAACTCTGCAAAGGCTGCCCGCACCGCGCGGTGTTTGCCGCGTTGAAGAAGCTCGACTGCATTGTGTCGGGCGACATCGGTTGCTATTCGCTGGCCGCGCTGCCGCCGCTGGAGGCGATGGACCTGATGGTTTGCATGGGCGCCGGTATCGGTATGGGCCTGGGGCTGCGCCACGTGCTGCCGGCCGAGCAAGCCCGACGCGTGGTTAGCGTGATCGGCGACAGCACGTTCGTACACGGCGGCATAACAGGCCTTGTGGAGATGGTCTACAACCCGCCGCCGACCGGGCACGTAGTGCTAATTCTGGATAACCAAACGACGGCCATGACGGGCCTACAGGAACATCCCGGCACGGGCCTGACGCTCGACCGTCGCCCGACCGGCAAAGTGGTGTTTGAAGACCTGGCCCGATCACTGGGGATTTCCAACGTTTGGGTGGTTGATCCGCTGCGTGACCGCGCCAACTTCGAGCGTGTGCTCCGCGAAAGCCTCGAACGCGAAGAGCTAACCGTAATCATCACCCCCACCCCTGCATACTCGCGGCAGCAAAGAAAAGCGAAAAGCGAATATCACGGCCGCTTGCGGCTTCGCGGCGTCCGAAGGTGCAGGCGTCTGCAAAACATGATGTGCAAGACCACGTAACCAACGTCGTTATCACCGGTCTGGGAGGTCATGGCGTGATCAGAGCGTCCGATATCCTGGCCTGCGCCGCCTTTTCGGCCGGGTTGGACGTGAAGAAGACCGAGGTGCATGGCATGAGTCAGCGTGGGGGAGCGGTTATCGGCGACGTGCGATTCGGCCGGCAGGTCCATAGTCCGATGGTCCCACCCGGCGAGGCCGACTTCCTGCTCGTGCTGGCCGACGATCAAGTCGAGAACAGCCATGACTTGCTCGGCAAAGGCGGCTTGCGAATCGGGCCCGACGCGGTCGACCGAGCCGCGCTGGCAAACCGGCGGAGCCTGAACGTCGCCCTTCTGGGCGTTCTCAGCCGGCACCTCGACATTGACGACGACGACTGGCGCAAGGCGATCCGCGATAACTTCAAGCCCGAATTGCACCAGGCCAACCAACAGGCCTTTGAACTCGGCCGGGCGGCGGGTCAATGAACGGGGCGCGGTCGGTTTCTTGCATGCCGCTGCCGGACGTGGTAAGGTAGTTGAATTGCCCTTTATACACTCGGTCCCAAGCTCAGCTTGGGACCGCACTCTTCCGTACTGCTAGAGAGTAGCGGGTTCCCAAGCAGAGCTTGGGAACCAGGTTAACACCAGGAGGAATCCCATGAGAACGCTGCTTTGTATGACTCTGGCCGTTGTCGTTTCGCTTGGAGCGATCGCTACGGTCCAAGCGGCCGACAACACACCGCCGGCAGGTTTTGTCGCCCTGTTCAACGGCAAGGACCTGACCGGCTGGAAGGGCTTGGTGGGCAACCCCAAGACCCGAGCGAAGATGACACCCGACCAATTGGCCAAAGCCCAAGAAAAGGCCGACGAGGTGATGCGGGCCCATTGGAAGGTAATCGACGGCGCGCTGGAATTCGCCGGCAAGGGCCGAAGCCTTTGCACCGCGAAGGATTTTGGCGATTTCGAGTTGTACGTCGACTGGAAGATCAAGCCGCACGGCGACAGCGGCATCTATCTGCGTGGCACTCCGCAAGTGCAAATCTGGGACCTCAACAGCCACAAGGAAGGCTCCGGCGGGTTGTTCAACAACAAGAAGCACCCCTCGAAGCCGCTGGTGTGTGCCGACAACCCGATCGGCCAGTGGAGCACCTTCTATATCAAGATGGGCGGCGACAAGGTGACGATCAAGCTCAACGGCAAGCTGGTTGTCGACAACGTGGTGCTGGAGAACTACTGGGAGCGCGACAAGCCGGTCTATCCGACCGGCCAAATCGAGCTGCAAAACCACGGTAACACGCTCTGGTTCAAAAACGTCTACATCCGCGAGTTGCCGCGGAAGTAATACAGCGAGCCCCAATCAAGCAAAAAACGCCCGGTGGTTGAGCG
The DNA here is from genome assembly GCA_030607895.1 of Pirellulales bacterium. GTDB lineage: Bacteria > Planctomycetota > Planctomycetia > Pirellulales > Thermoguttaceae > JAUWJC01. The sequence goes on along the minus strand of JAUWJC010000268.1, from coordinate 107 downwards.
CAGCGAAACCCCGGGGTTTCGCTGCGCTCCACCCCCGGGCGTTCATGACGTGTGGGGTGGCCCCGCCCGCCCTACAACTATACCCACCGCCCGCCGCCACCGGTCGC
>JAUWJC010000247.1 GCA_030607895.1 Pirellulales bacterium | reverse complement strand
GACAAAACGCGGAGGATCGTCTTTTTACGCCCCTACTGCAACCGTAACTTCAGCATCCGCCCCTAACACCAATATACGAAACGACTTAGCGATGCTATCATCAAGCAAAGTGGCGCTGTCCAACTACGCCGCCGCCGAGTTCATGTCGGCCGATTCGCGAGAAGCCGAGTTCCGGGTTTCCTCGGTTAGCGCCGTCAAGCTGTGGGTCAACGGCAAGCTGATCGACGAGCACAACGTTTATCACGCCGGCAGCGAGTTAGACCAATACATCAGCCGGGCTACGCTTACGGCTGGCCGCAATGTGATCCTGCTAAAGGTCTGCCAGAACGCGCAAACGCAAAGCTGGGCCCGACACTGGCAATTTCAACTCCGCGTCTGCGATCGGCAAGGAACGGCCGTCCTTTCCAGCGATAGGTTGTAAAGCCGCGACCAGTGGTCGCGGTTCACCAAATGAACTGGCAATTCGAGAAACCGCGACCACCGGTCTCGGCTTTACAAGGTCAGATCCCATGAAAACGAAGCCTTTCAACACAATTGCCGCGCTTGCCGCGTTGTGTTATCTTACCGGCGGCGATTGGCTCCAGTTTCGCGGTTCGGATAACAACCCCGTAAGCGACGAAAAGAACCTACCCAAGCGGTTCGACGCGGCCACGGGCGAGAACGTGGCTTGGAAGGCTCCGCTGCCGCGCAGGGGACCGGCCAGCCCGATCGTCGTCGCCGGCCGAGAGCTGGTCACCTGCTCCAGCGGCCCCAAGCAGGACCGGCTCCACGTACTGGCGTTTGACACCCGGTCGGGCAAACCCATTTGGCACCGGCAGCTTTGGGCCACCGGCCATACGGTGTGCAATTCGTTCGGGGCCGTGGCCAATTCCACGCCGGCAAGCGACGGAAAGCGGATATTCGTCTTCTATTCGTCGAACGATTTGGCCTGCTTCGACATCGACGGCAACCTTCAATGGTTCCGTGGGTTGGCCTACGACTATCCGACCGCCCGAAACGACGTCGGAATGGGCTCCTCGCCGTTGGTGCTGGGCGATACGGTAATCGTGCAGATGGAGAACCAGGGCGAATCGTTTGCCGCCGGGCTGGACGTTTCAACCGGCGAGACCCGATGGCGCATCCCCCGCGGCCACGACGCAATTTGGGCCTCGCCCACCGTGCTGCGTGGAAACACACGGGCCGAAGATGCCCTGTTGCTCCAAGGCCGGACACGATTGACGGCCCATCAGCCGTCGACCGGCAAGCTGCTTTGGGACTACGAAATCCGCTGCCACACGATGGCATCGGCCGTCGCGCACGATGGTTGCGTCTACTTGCCCGCTCACGGGCTGAACGCCTTGCGTTTCGACCCGGCCAGCGGAACAGCCAGGCTGCTTTGGCACCAACTTCGGCTCAGTTCCGGCAGCGGCAGCCCGGTGATCGATCGAGGCCGGGCGTACACGGTCAAATCACGTAGCATTCTGGTATGCGGCGATTTGGCCGACGGCCGCGTGCTCTGGCAGTTGCGGTTGAAGGGCCCGATTTGGGCCACGCCCATGGTGGCCGACGGGCACCTCTACGCCGTCAACCACGACGGGCTGGTTCAGGTTGTGGAGTTGGGGCCGAAAAAGGGACCAGGTTTAATTTGCAGGAACGGCACGGAGGGTGCTTCGCACAAATTAAACCTGGTCCCTTTTTCGGCTCGGCTGGTCGGCAGCGGCCAGATCGACGCTGGCGTACTCGCTTCACCCGCAGTGGCCGACGGGGCCATCTACTTCCGCACCGACGCCCACTTGTGGAAAATCGCCCACTGACAACTGATAACTGATAACTGATAACTTCCGTCGTGACTGACAGCATCGAAATCCAGCCCGCCAAGGGACCGCTCGACGCCTCGATTCGGCCGCCGGGCTCCAAGAGCATTACCAATCGGGCCCTGGTCTGCGCGGCGCTGGCCCAGGGGCGGTCGATTCTCAGCGGCGTGCTGGAGAGCGAAGACACCCGGGTGATGATCGAGGGCCTCGTAAAACTGGGGCTGGCAATCGAGCATGATCCGGGCAGCCGGCCCGTTCGCATTTCGGGTTGTGCCGGCCGACCGCCCGCGACCAACGACGATCTGTACGTGGCCAACAGCGGCACTACGATCCGGTTCCTCACCGCACTGGTGACGCTGGGACAGGGGACATTTCGGCTCGACGGGACCCGGCGAATGCGAGAGCGTCCCATCCAGGATCTGCTCGATGCACTCGGCCAACTCGGCGCCGACGCACGGAGCGAGTCCGGCAGCGGCTGTCCGCCGGTTGTGGTTCGGGCGGCCGGATTGCCGGGCGGCCGGGCGACCATCGCCGGCGATATATCCAGCCAGTTCCTCTCCGGCCTGCTGATGGCCGCACCGTGCGCGGCCGGGCCCGTCGAACTGGTCGTCGGCGGAGAACTGGTCTCGAAGCCATATATCGAAATGACGCTGGCCGTAATGCGGGCGTTCGGCGTGTCGGTCGAGGTCGACCGACTGCGCCGGTTCGCTATTGCCGCACCCCAGCAATACACCGGCCGGCAGTACGAAATCGAGCCCGACGCCTCGGCGGCCAGCTACTTCTTTGCTGCCGCGGCGGTTGCGGGCGGCCGGGTGACGGTCGAGGGGCTTTCCGGCGATAGCCTGCAAGGCGACGTGGCCTTTTGCGACTGCCTAAAGCGGATGGGCTGCGAGGTGGTCTACCGCCCGGACTCGATCACCGTTGTAGGCCGCCCGCTTCGCGGCAACGAGGCGGCCATGCACGCGATTAGCGCCACGGTGCCAACACTCGCGGCGGTTGCCCTATTTGCCGACGGCCCGACCACTATCACACACGTTGGCCACATTCGGCACAAGGAGACCGACCGCATCGCCGCGCTGGCCGCCGAGTTGCGAAAACTGGGCGCCACAATAGACGAATGGAAGGATGGTCTGAAAATCACGCCCGCCGACTTGCACGGTGCACGGATCGATACTTACAACGATCACCGCATGGCGATGAGCCTGGCCGTGGTCGGGCTGGCACTTTCAGGCGTGGTCATCCACGATCCCGGCTGCACCAAAAAGACCTACCCGCGGTTCTTCGAAGACCTGGCAGCGCTGATATAAAGCCGCGACCGGTGGTCGCGGTTCTGCGGGTCGTTGGCTCCCTGTTGCTGAACACCGCGACCACTGGTCGCGGCTTTACAACTCCTTCGGTCGTCAACGGGGATGCGGTACTCGGGAATGGACCACGGCCTCAGCCGCATGTTGCAGCAACTCATCCGCACGGCGCAATAGCGTGTTGTCCGAGTCGACCTGCGCAACGCCCCTGCTGGCTGGATCGCGAGCTTCCAATTTCCCGTGGCAATGCAGGCAAACAACCTTCTTGCCAAGGTACTCCACTCGGATTTGCAAGCGTCGACCACACGTGGGACACTCTTGCACGAAGCATGCTGAACTCGACATGACGGCACCTCCTGTTACCAGTTGGCCATCCATCTCATGCCAACATGGTACGACAATCGGCGTGAGCATTCAATAACACCCGGGGCGAGCAGGTTGAAGAGGGTTAAGTTATGCCGCTTGGACAATCTGGAAGACCTGACGGACATGCGCAGGATAGCCAGTGTCGTGGATCGGGGGGTAACTGGGTGACCTATATTTCTCTTGGGCGTGCGTTTCTTCACGCATCAACGTCTCCGTTCGACCGAAGAACCGTTCTAGGCAACCAGTTATTCACGGCCGCCGGCCGGCAATGGAGGGTTCCATGATCCCAAGACAAGCCGCAAACAAACACCTTACCGTCAGCGCAGCGCTAGGGCTGACCCTCTTGTGCTGGGCTATTCCGGCGACCGACGCCGAGGCGCGTGGCAAACGGCTTCCCGACTTCCCGCTGATCGAGCAGACCGTCGTGCGACACTTCAAAGGGCTCTCGACATATCAACCCGACGGCCTCATCTCACGCGGCGACGTGCAGCCGATCTTCAAGGAACTTGAGACGATAGGCTGGAAAGTGGCCGAGCGCAAGGAGATTCTTGATCGGGTGCTGCCCGATAACGACTACATCGTGAAGCTGCTTCGCACGTCGCGCGGCAAATGGTTCGCCAGCAAGATCTGCAAGTACCCGCACGGCTACGACCGCTTCGACCGCATGGCCCGAATGCCCTACGGAAAGAATGCGTGCCTCCGGCTGGTTCACCATCCGAAGGGTTACATCATGATCCGCTACATGACTGAGGCCTCCGGCGGGCAGATTCTGGGGACGTACTTGTCGAACTGTCAGACCGGCCGGGATTTCAATAAGCCCACCGGCCGCATCTATACGGTCAAGGCGTTGATTGCCGAGTTGAAGAAGAGTTACGAGAAGGCGAAGCATGGGTTGGGATGAGCCGGGATTGACTGGTGGGTGAAGATCGATTGGTGTAAAGTTGTTTGCGACGGTATAGGGTGCGAAACGAGACGCTTTCTCACGCAAAGACGCAAAGGTGCGAAGGAAAGAGAAAGGGAATAATGGATTACGACCAAATCGTGGCGGACGGAGCGGAGCGGCTCGTCAACGATCCGGAAATGCAGAAACGCATTGCGGAAGCGCGCGAAGCGTTTGTCGAGAAGTACCGGAAACAGTGGGAGCGAGCCGGCTTCTTCAAAAGGCTCTGGCTTCGCTGGAAGATCAGGTCGGAAATGGTCAAGAAGATGAAAGACCTTGCACCACCCGACGCTCTCTACCTAAACGTGAAAACCAAGCAACCGACCACTGACCACTGACCACTGACCACTGACCACTGATAACTGACCACTGACCACTGACAACTGACAACTACCGAATCCGCCGAATTGACTTGATCAGCACGGTCTGGATGGGAATCCGCTCGAGCTTGTCGGTGTCGTGAACCTTGGTCTTGGATATCTGGTCGACCACTTCGAGGCCTTCGGTTATCTGGCCGAAGGTGCAATAGCCGTAACCTTCCAAGGTCCGATCCTTGTGGTCGAGCACGGGGTTGTTACTAACGTTAAGGAAAAACTGGCAGGTGGCGCTGTCGATCGAATCGACCTGGCGTGCCATGGCGATGGTGCCTCGACGGTTCTTCAGCCCGTTGTGCGCTTCGTTGCGAATTGGGGTCCGCGATTCCTTTTCGACCAGTTCGGAGGTGTAGGTCCCGCCGAGGATTACATAGTCTTCAAGCACCTGGTGGAAGATGGTCTGATCGTAATGTCCGCGTTCGACGTAGGAGAGGAAGTTTTCGACCGTCAACGGCGCATTCTCGGCGTCGAGTTTGACGGTAATGCCGCCTGCCGAAGTCTCGATTTTGACGACCGGGTGCAACGGGTCGGGGGCGGATTGGGTACCGTCGGTCTTGGATGAGTCGGGCGGCGTTTGTCCATCGTCGGTTTTTGGTCCGCCTATGGCCGCCGTCTTGGACTGCGAGGTTTCGGCCTTGGCCCCGCAGCCGGGTGCGGCCAGCAGCACTCCGACAGCTAACCCTATCGCGACAAAACGGCAATAATTTCGCATTCCCCTGGCCTCCATGCTAGGATTCTGGCGATTGAGCCGAAACAGTACAGCGCCGTCAATCATGACGTGCGCGTCGTCGATCGACGTTTGCGACTCCAATGGCGACAACGACGGTCGCCGTGCGAGGCCGTATCATCCACGGATCGGCCGAAAAATGCAACCTCGATTGGGCGCCGATTTCAAGAAAACCGGGGGGCTGGGGGGTTTGGGGAAATGCCCCCCTCATTGCTCTAGCGAAATACTGTAGAATAGTGGTCAGTGGCCAGTGGTCAGTGGTTAGTTTCGAAGCCGCAAGCGGGTTCTTCAGATGCCACTGACAACTGATAACTGACAACTGATTCAGGCAGAAACATGTATAGCCGATGGTTCGAGGTGACGGTGGTGTTACTCTGGCTGGCCACCATGAGTTGGCTGGTTACCCAGAAGATTCTTCCGCCGATACTCACGGGTCGCCCCCCCAACTACCGTACGATTATCGAGGCCCGACGGCTCGAACCGCCGGTCGGCTGGACGATGTTCTGGAACGATCGGCCGATTGGCTGGGCTCTAAACACCACGGTTTGCCAGCCGCACCGGCTGACCGAGATTCGTGGCCGGGTGCACTTCAACGAATTGCCTCTGGAGGAGATGGTACCCGATTGGCTCGGTGCCTTCTTCGACTTGCTTGAACAGCCCGACCTCAATGTGGCGATGGGCAATGTGGCAATGGACGTCGAAAGCACCCTGGTCATCGATCCGCTGGGGCGGCTGTCGCAATTGGAGTCGTCGGTGCGGCTGGATCAGTTCGAAGAAGTAATCAAGGTGGAAGGAACCGTCGAGGGCGCCAAACTGATGCTCTCGGTCCGTTCCGGGGAGTTCTGCTACACGACCGAGGCGCCGATCAGTTCGAACGTGTTGCTGGGCGATTCGCTTTCGCCCGAGACCAAGCTGCCGGGGCTCCGGGTGGGCCAGACCTGGAAGTTGCGAACCTTTAGCCCCTTGGTCTCAAGAGGCAGTCCGTTGGAGATCCTCGAAGCGACGGTCGAGCGAGTCGAGCCAATCGTCTGGTGCGGCCGTTCGCTGGACGCCAGCGTGGTCGTGTACCG
>JAUWJC010000030.1 GCA_030607895.1 Pirellulales bacterium | reverse complement strand
GCGCGTAGGGGCACGGGCGGGACCAAGGCGCGTCCATGCCGTAATTGGCGGGGGCCCCGGGCACAATCTGGCCGAACCGTTCTTCGCGCTGGGCCAGGTTGTCGCTCATGAAGCGGCACTCCTCGGGCGTGAAGGTGAAGGCCGGCGCGACGTGGCAATTGAAGACGTGCGTTGGTTGTAGCTTTTCGATCAGTGCGATGCAGTAATCGAACCCCACGCCGGCGCCCAGCCAATGGCGGTTGCTCGAGCAGTAGTCGTCTATGCCGGCCATGGTGTGCGAGTCGCCCACGAAGAACATCCGCACGCCTTGCCCTTCCACCAGCAAGGCCGCGTGATAAAGCGTCTGGCCGGGATAGAAGTAGGCGGTCATCCTGAATTCGTGCCACTGCCACGACTGGCCGTCCTCCGTGACGCGATCTACCCGGGCACCGCTCGGCGAAATGCAAGGCAGCCGCCAGGCCATTGGGTTGGTTATCACCTGGGCCACGTGGCGGTCGGTATAGCAGGGGCAGTCGAAGGCTTTTTGGAACTCGGGAATGGCGTTGACGTGATCGTCGTGGTAGTGCGTCACCCAAAAACCATCGACCTTGTTGATCTCGCCCTTGTCCAACAGCCCTTGAATCCATTTGACGACCCTGGGGCTTCCGCAGTCCATGGGAAAAGCTGCCTTGTCGCGCGAGACGATCATCCAAGTGGTTCCGTGGTGACGGAGGCAGTCGGGCGGCTTTATACCCGGCCTGATCGGCATTTGACCCTTCTTGCCCTCGTATTCGGTGAACAACTCAGGGAAGTAATGGCGAAGGGCCGAAATGGCCACGTATCGCTCGTAGCACACATCCAGCCGGGCAACAAGCGTGTCGATCGCTTTGGCCGGATCGGACATTATGCGGCCGTGTGACGGGACCAATAACTCCGGCCTGGCCTGTTTGATGCGGCCGAGGCTCTCGGTCAATTGCGGTCGGGTGCCGAGGAAGCCGTGGTAGTCGCCAATCCGGCGCTTGCCCCGCTGAAAGCCCTTCTGCATGCTGTGGATGTCCCACACCTGGCCTTCGTCGTAGATCGCGTCGCCGCAGAAGACGGCCCGCTTTCCGTCCACCTCGACCACGTAACTGACCGAGCCGTCGGTATGACCGGGCGTTAAGAGCACGCGGATCTTGGCCGGGCCCCAGGCGATGGTCTGGCCGTCTTCAAGCTGGGCGTCCACGCGGACCGGCTCGGCCAGCATCAGGTGGTGCGGGTGGAAATTATAGATATGCCAGCGGTTCTTGGGATTGCTCCAGTAGGCCGCCACGTTGTCGAAGTGCTCGCGCTCGGCGGCCGGCACGCCTATTCGCGCGCCGGCGGCGGCAAAGGCGTGGGTGCCGCAGGCCTGATCGCGATGATGGTGGGTGAAGATTATCTGGTCGACCGCCGTGACGCCCTGCTTCTCGATTACCTGCGAAACACCCCCATCGCCGCAGTCGATCAGCAGTGCCTTGCCGCCGTCGCGAATGATGCCCACGTTGATCGGGCCGTGGTAGACCCAAAGATGCTCGCTAAGTTTGGTCAGGTTGCCGGTGGCAGTCTCTCCTCTCGATTGGCAAATCGCGCCTCCGGCCAGGCCGATTGCGCCCGCGGTTGCACCACGAAGAAAACCGCGTCGGGAAACGTCGTTGTTCTTCATCGTTTGGAAACTCCAGTGGGAGGGTTGGTTGGCGATTGCAATGGATTCTACACGACGGCGACACCGTCAGCAAACGGTCAGCTTTCAGCTATCAGCTTTCAGCTTTCAGCTATCAGCTTTCAGCTTTCAGCTATCAGCCGCTGGAAATAGCGCTTTTTGCGGAGTTTCGAGCTGATAGCTGACCGCTGATAGCTGATTGCTCACAGCAACCCACGTTGCGAATTTATTGGGGCGGGTCATACACTTCGCTCGACAGTAGCGTTTGGAGTTCTGCTTCCAGCACATCCTGGCCGGCGAGGAAATCCAGGCCGATGGTGACCGCCCGAAGCGGATGGCGGCCGAGCCGATCGATACCCAGCTTGACAAGGTCCTTGTGCGTCGAGAGGACGGCCTGCACGTCGAGTCCGTCGGCCCAGGCGGAAAGCGAGCGTATATCGTCGCGGTTGTAGCGGTGATGGTCGGCGAATTCGCGAAATGCAACCATTTGGTAGCCGCACTGGCGAAGCGTGTGCTGGAAACCGGCCGGGTTGCCGATTCCGCAGAAGGCGGCCACCGGCTTGTCGCGAAACTCCTCGAGCGACTGTTTCTGCCCGTCGGCAGCCAGAAGCGAGCGTGCCGCATGTGTGACTTCGACCCAAAACGCGTGCGGAGCGTGCTGGTAGACCCGGCGGCGAATCTCATCGCGCTGGTCCGGCCGTAGCATGTCGGCCCGGGAGAGCACTACGACATCGGCCCGCGAGAGCCCGGCAACCGGCTCGCGCAGCGTACCCCGCGGGAAGACATGCCCGAAGCCGAACGGTTCCAGGGCGTCGAGCATTACGATATCGAGTTGCCGGTCGATACGGCGGTGCTGGAAGGCGTCGTCAAGCACGATCAGTTGCGATCCGAACTCCTCGACGGCGGACTGGGCCGCCCTGACCCGATCGGGGTTTTCCAGATGCGGAACGTCTGGCAGGTTCTGATGGAGTTCAAGTGCTTCGTCGTTTTGTGCTCCCCGGGCCGCCCCGTATCCGCGACTGATTACAACCACGCGAACGCCGCGGCCCGCGAACCATTGGGCGATCCAGCGGACCATGGGTGTCTTGCCCGTGCCGCCCAGCGTGAGGTTGCCCACGCTGAGGACCGGAATCGGCAGGCGGTGGACCAAGGCCGGGTGTGTATCGTAACGGCCGTTGCGCCACGAAACCGCCAGCGTGTAGGGCACTTCCGCCGCCCGCAAGCCGATTCGCCACAGTGCCGCCCTAAGGCCCCGCCGCCGGCCGCTTACCAGGTCTCGGAATCCGGACGGGCTGAACAAGTGAGCTTTCATGTAGCGTTGGGTAATGCGAAGCAAAAAAGGGACCAGGTTTAATTTGTGCGAAGCACCCTTCGGGCCGTTCCGGCAAATTAAACCTGGTCCCTTTTTTGCCCTGCGGCCAGGGCCTTATTGAGCCGGGACTTGAAATTGATGATTTCCACCGGCGACATGAACCCCACAACCATCGCGTCGACGCAGTCCAGCCCGGCCACGAAGCGAATGGCGTTTTGCACGTTTTCGGGATCGTCGCGGTAGTCGCCGCAGCCGATGACCTTGATGGCGATCACGCCCTTGCCGGCGTCGTGGACTTTCTTGATGGCCGGGACTACTTTGTCGGGTGGGCCGTCCATGCGCTTGCCATAGGGGTTGATACGGGCGTGAACCACGTCGACCCAAGGTTCCGCCGCGGCTGCCTCCAGGCCGGCTATCGAATGACACGAGACACCATGTGCCCGGATGATGCCCTTCTGCTTCAGGTCGGCGAGGATGTCCATTTGTTTGCGTAATTTCTTCGGCCAGTCCGGCTCGGTCATGCAGTGCATTTGCACCACGTCGATGTAATCGGTCTTGAGTTCCTTGAGGTAACGTTTGACGGCCACGTCGACGTCGGGACGTGCCGTTTCGGGCAGTCCCTTCTCGCGCCACCAGAACTTGCTGACCAGCGTGTAGCTATCGCGAGGTTTGCCGGCAAGCGCCCGGGCGGCATGGGCGTGGATACCGTACAGGTCGGCCATGTCGAACAGCCGGGCGTTTTGGTCGTAGGTGGTTTGAAACAACTCGTCGAGCTTGTCGGGCCCCAGATCGAGTTGGGGCGATTTGCGCATCCAGGCCTTGTATCCGGTTCCCAGGCCAAACCGGGAGACTTTGAGCTTGCACTGCTTGCCAAGCGGCACGAGCGCGGTCGGGTCGAGTTCCGCCGGAGCCGCCCGCACCTCGCCCGACGCCAGCAACGTGCCAGCCGTCCCAGCCACGGCGGTTTCCAGGAATTCACGACGTTGCATCTTCATGGCGCAATCTCCCTTTGGTCAGTCTTGCGAGGATTCCTGACGACCCGGCCCACGACCGAATCGTCGTCCTTGTATTGCGTCCTCAGTCGCTGGAGTTCGGCTTTCAACTGCTTGACCACGCCGGCATAGGCCGGATGGGCGTAGACGCTTTTCATTTCGTGGGGGTCTTTTTCCAGATCGAACAGTTCCCACTCGTCCAGATCGTGAAAATAGATTAGCTTGTACCGCCCGGTCCGAACGCCGTAATGCTTCGCAACGGAGTGAGCACCCGGATATTCGTAGTAGCGGTAGTACATCGACTTGCGCCAATCGCGTGGCGTGTTGCTTTCCAGAATGCCTCGCAGGCTGCGTCCCTGCATGTCGGCGGGAACCGGCTGCCCGGCCATGTCGAGGAACGTCTCGGCGAAGTCCAGGTTCAGCACTATGTCCTTGCTGACCGTGCCCGGCTTGACGTGCCCCGGCCAGCGGACCAACAACGGGCTGCGGAGCGATTCTTCGTACATGAACCGCTTGTCGAACCAGCCGTGCTCGCCCAGATAGAACCCCTGGTCGGAAGTGTAAATGACCACCGTGTTGTCGGCCAGGCCCGACTCGTCCAGATAATCCAGCAGCCGGCCCACGTTGTCGTCAACCGAGGCGATCACGCGGCAGTAGTCCTTCAGGTAGCGTTGGTACTTCCATCGCACCAGGTCCTTGCCCTCCAGGTTGGACTGCTCGAACGCCTTGTTCTTGGTGGTGTAGGCTTCGTTCCAGACCTTCTCCTGCTCTTCGGTCAGGCCGCGCTGCGGCACCAACTTCAAATCGTTCGGATTGAGGTGCTCCGCGATGGTCATTTCCTGCTCGTGTGCGGCGGTGCCCCGGCCGCTGTAGTCGTCGAACAGCGTCTTGGGCTCGAGCATCGTTACGTCGTCGTACATGTTCAAATGCTTCGGGCCGGGCATCCAGTGACGGTGCGGCGCCTTGTGGTGATACATCAGGAAGAACGGCTTCGATCTATCACGTCCGTTCTTCAAGTAATCGAGTGCTACATCCGTAATCACGTCGGTTGTATATCCGGTATGCTTGACGACGCCCTGCGTGGTTTTCATCGGTGGGTTGTAGTAGGGCCCCTGGCCAATGAGCACATGCCAGAAGTCGAAACCGGTCGGCTCGCTCTTGAGGTGCCATTTGCCGACAATGGCCGTCTGGTAGCCGGCCTTCCGCAACAGCTTGGACACGGTTTGCTGGCTGCCGTCGAAGGTGTTGCCGTTGCATATAAAACCGTTCAGATGGCTGTACTTGCCCGTGTTGACCACCGCCCGGCACGGACCGCAAATTGAATTGGTGCAGAAACAGTTGGTGAATCTCATGCCTTGGGTAGCCAGGCGGTCGAGGTTGGGTGTCTTGTTGACCACGCTGCCGTAGCAACTCAACGCTTGGGCCGCGTGGTCGTCACTCATTATGTAGATGATGTTCGGGCGCTTCCGCGTGGCGCCCGAGGGCTTCTCCGCCGACTGGCAAACGGCGGCCAGATGTCCCGATACCGAAAACAACGCCAAGAATAGAATCTCGCAACGTCTCATTTGGATGTCCTCCTAAAAAACCATGTGTGATTGGGTGTCGGCGGACTATCGTTTCTTTTTTCTCTTTCTCAACTTCTGCAAGTCGCCCCATCGCTTCTGGCGGATGGCCTCCGCCCGCTCGTCATCGGCCGATGCCTTGGCCTCGTCGTGCAAGACCGTGCGGTAGATGTGAGCGCGTTGCTCGTACGGATAGGAGTCGCTAGGATCGAGCTTGATTGCCTTGGAGAAATCCTTGAGCGCTTTCTTCGACTGGCCCGACTCGTTGTAAGACATGCCCCGGCAGACGTAAGCCTTCTTGCAGTCCGGGTCGATTGTGACAGCCCTGGAATAGGCTGCGATGGCCTTCTTGTGTTTTCCATCGACTGCGTACTTGTCACCAAGCTCGACGGCCTTGAGAACCTCCTCCGGCGATGGCCCGCCGCAACCGGCCGGGACCACCGCGGCCGTCAGCCAACTCAATAGCAACAGCCGGGCGATGCGGCCCCATGGCCCCGGTATCCTCATGCTAACTCCTCCCGATTTCGTGTTGCCGAGTATCCTCGGCCGCCAGGCAGCCGATGGCAGATTGCATGATAGGTGCGCGGAATATTGAGCACGTATCCAAGTTTACCGGCACGGAACCTGTATTTCCAGGGGCAGCCGCAACGGCATCGCCACGTCACCAACCCCACCACCGAGCGGTCCGAGAAAGACTTCACGACCAGCCCCAGCTTGTCGCAAATCGATTAGTTGCCTAAAATGTGTGCCTATTTACTCTGACGGGGCACAACTCGCCCCGGTAGGGCACAATCGGGCCGGAGTGGCGGAATGGCAGACGCGCTGGATTCAAAATCCAGTGAGCTTAGGCTCGTGTGGGTTCAACTCCCACCTCCGGTACTTGTTATCAGATAAGGAGTTATGGCAGTCGGTCCCGGCGAGGCCGAGGACCGGGCCCCGAGCGACTCTAACAACCCGGTTGTTGTTCAAGTCACTTTGCAAGCTCGGGGTCCGATTCTCGGCCTCGCCATGGTGCCGGTTGGGCCAAGTGTCCAGTTAGGCGTGGGGCCGAGAAGCGGATAACTGCCACGGTTTGGGGTGTTTACCCAGTCGTTTTTGCAGTCGCCCTTTGGGCAAGTATAGAACACGAAAAGGGAAAAGAGGGAAGATTCGTGTCACTCTAACCAACACCAAGCATGATGATTTCTCCTCCGCTTTACGCTCTTCACGTTGACGGCGTCGGTGAATATGCGATGCGTCGACAAGATGGAACTCGATGCCTCTTTCTGTTTACCAACAAACGGACCATTTCCGATTTCGTTGAGTTAATGGAGCGACCGGAGCACAAAGAGTTTACCGCAATCCCATTTGATTCAGTATCAGCAATCGTCGGGCTTCTCTTCGAGATTCGCTCTCACACACAAATGGTCGCCATCGATCCCGTCGCTTATTGCGAGTTTACGCCCGTTGAGATCGACAGGGTCATCGCGGAACTTCAAGCGGGCCAAGACTGATGGACGAAACAGCGGAACAATATCTAGTACCCATTCCTTGCGAGATTCGAGGTCTGAGTCGCACTTCTCTTCAGCCATTGGTTTTCCTCGGATTTCAATGGAGAGGAGTTGCCGGCCATCCTGAAGGAACTTGAACGTAGGTCCTTTTGATTTTATGACAAATGAGCAGGGAACTCAATGCCTCATGGTTAGGCGGCTGAATCCAGATTACCCAGCAGCTCTTGCAAGACATCAATACGGCAAATGCATTCAAACTTACTCGGATCAACGTCCTCGAATATCGTTCCCGTAGCGAATCGGCACATCCATCGACCGTCACGTTGAACGGCGATCCCCAATCGTTCTCGGAACGCACCATACGTCACCCGAATCAACATGGCATCAGGCGACATGAACGGCGACGAATTAGACGAATCACGCATCATCTATCGCCTTGCTGTTGTCTTCAGCAAGGCGGTCAATTTCTTGGCGTTGCTCGATTGTCAATTCAACCTCCGAATCCGAAATCCCCGCAGTACGCTGGTACGGCGTTTTGCCAATCTCGGCAAAAAAATTGGCGTTACATCGCGGACAATTGTCGCTCGCCAGGTTCTCTGCGATACGCAGGGCGTGGGCCTCATCATCCGGAAAGCAGACCGCGACTTGCCGCCCGTTGGCGTAAGTCGCAACCGTACAGGCTCCGGAGTGATCTTTCAAAACCACAACGCTCTTGTTAATCACCCTGATGGGAAGCGTTTCTACAAGATGGGACATTACCATGCCTTATTCAAGACCAGAAACTGTTAAAGAATTGATCGAACTCTTGAAAATCTATCCGCCAAGTCACCGGATCATTTATCACGACCAATTCACGTTCTTTCAAATTGCAGACCGCGGGGATTGCATCTGTTTTGAGTTCAACGAGGTCGAGGGCGTCGACTACACCGTCAATCGCAAAAACCGGTGACTGCTTCGTTTCACCAATCCCGGCTTGTCCGCCTTCCGCCTTCATCCTTCCGCCTTCATCCTTTCCTGCATCCTTTCCTGCATCCTACGCGCCCGGCCTTTTGCCGGCAACTCCGCCCGGCGAAAAAAAAAATTTCCAGATTCGCCCGAACCGGGGTTGACACACGCGCCAAAGTTGTTCTAATCGCGGTTGCAAAGTGATTGGCCCCGCGCCGTGTGGGGCCTCGAACAAACAACCGGCGAGTCTGCGACTCACTCTTTAGGCCTCCACGCAACAACGCTTTCCCTTCACTAGGGTCGAGGCCGAGCGCGTCGGCATTCTTGCCAATGCGGCCGTTTCCGGTTGTCGGTAGGCCGTAGACCCTAGGCTCTGTCGCGCGACCACGCGCGTACGATCGGCGTAGCCCGTCTGCGCTGATCGTACGCGCCGCGCACGGAGGCACCCGGCGACGGATCGAGGGAGACGCGCCCGGGGCCCCAGCAGATGGGAGCCAGTCATGCCGCAAGAACAGAGGCAACGCAGAACCCGCACCACGCAGCGCCAGGCGGCCCGCCCGACGCTCCGGCTGTTCAAGCCACACCCGCCCCTACCCGCCGATCCTGCGGCCGCACACGGCCTACCAGCGGCCCGAGCCACAGCTTACCCTGCGGGCCTTCTTCCAGACCGTCTACGTGCCGGCCCGACTCGCCGGCCGGCCCGCCTCGACGATCGACGCCTACCAAAACGCACTGACCAACTTGGCGAAATTCGCCGGCCGCGAAGTGTTGAGCGAGGAGCTGAACGACGACCTGGGCGCCGGCTGCATGGCCTGGCTGTTGGAGCGCGGCCGGTCGCCGGCCACCGCCAACAAGGTCCGGGCACACCTCACGGCCGTCTGGCGGCTGGCCAAGCGCCGGGACCTGATCGGCCGCTCGCCCCAGGTGGAACGGCTCCGCGAACCCAAGCGGCAGCCGAAGGCTTGGCGAGCGGCCGATCTGGGCAAGATCCTCGCCTCGGCCGCACGGGAGCAGGGCGAGATTGCCGGCGTCCGGGCGGCCGACTGGTGGATGGCCCTCTTTCTGGTGCTTTACGACACGGGCCTGCGGATTTCGGCCACGATGGCCTTGGAGTGGGCCTGGTTGGACGGCGACATGCTCGACGTTTGCGCGGAAGTGCAGAAGCAAAACGCCGACCAGTCGCTCGACTTGAGCGCCGACGCCTTGGCCGCCCTGGACGCGATCCGCCGGCCCACCCGGCGGCACATCTTCCCCTGGCCGTGGGACCGCGGCGGGCCGCAATGGGCAACGCTCAATCGCCGCCTGCGGCGAATCCTCACCCGGGCCGGCCTGCCGACCACGCGCCGGGACCTGTTCCACAAGCTCCGCCGCTCGAACGCCTCGTATCTCAAGGCGGCCGGCGGCGACCCGACAAGTCAACTCGGCCACTCGACCGAGCGCGTCACCCGCGCCTACCTCGACCCGCGTATCTGCCGGCCGCGGCGGCAAGTCGATCTACTGCCGCGTCCCAAGGTTCCCAAAGCGATTCGGCAGTCGCAGTTGCTGCTTTTTTGAACGGAGACTTCCGAACATGAAAACCTACACCGGCAAAACCGAACTATTCGAGGAGCGGAACGTGTACGTCGACGGGCAGCCGTTGGCGCCGCGGCTCGATTTGCGAGAGCACAGCCCGACCGGGTTCGACTGGGGTTACGCCGGCTCCGGCCCGGCCCAGCTTGCGTTGGCGATCCTGGCCGACCACGCGGGCGACCAGGTCGCGCTCCGGCGGTACCTGGACTTCAGGCGGGACGTGATCGAGCCGATCGGCACGTTCGACACGAACCATTGGGGGCTGACAGGCGAGCAGATCGACCGGTGGCTGGCCGGCGAGCGGATCGAAATCGCGGTCTCCGGCCACCAACCGGCCGCATCATAATCAACGGAGCGGTAGACATGATTGAACTGCAACGTCAAATCACTCGGCGTTTGCCCCAGGGGATCGTTGCCGAGATCGGGCCGGAGGGCGTTTCGCTTCGCCGGTTCCGCGGACGGAAGCGGCACACGGTCACATGGGAGCAAATCGCGTCTCTGACGGGAACGAGTTCAAGCGAGGCCCTCTTGTGGGCTACCGAGCAGGCCTTGGGCAGCCGACACATTCAATCAATGGGCGGAAGCGCGGTCGCCGGAGGCGGCCGCAAGATGGACGCCTTTCGCTCGGACAGGATGCCCAGGCGATAGGCACAACTGACGGACCGAGCATGACGGAACGACAGAAGGATCTGCCTTTTGCGGAGGCCGAGGGGAGCCGCGCGGAGCGGCGGAACTTGTTGGGGCTGGCACTGCTGCGCGGCGCGGCGGATTGCCAACTCTCGGTTTTCGTGCAATGGGTGTTCAACGCCACGGCCGGCGGCGCCGACGGCGAATTGATCCGCTCGTACCAGGACCTCGCGGCGAGGCCCTGGGGACTGTGCTGTTCGGCGAGCAAAGCTCGCAGCACGGTGGGCCGGGCGCGGCAGCTCGGCCTGGTGCGGCTCGCGGAAAATCGCTACACCTCGGGCGGCCAACGCGCCAACGGCTACTCGATCGACTGGGACGGCGTCCGGCGCCGGTTGGGTTTCGAGCCTCATCCACGGAGTGATGAAGTCCGGTCGAAGCCCCAACCGGAGGAAGTCCGACCGGGTGCTCTCACAGAGCAGGGGGGTGTCTCCACAAGACACCCCTATAAGGAACACTCTCACTTAGCTTCCTCTTTACAACTTCCGGAACCGGTACCGGAGGCCGCGGCCGAAGCCGAAAAGATTTTTCTCGAGATTCCGGTGCTCGCGGCAACGGTCAATCGGCCGGTCAGACCGCTGCCGGCCGGCGGGAATTTTCCTTGCGGCATCTTCCCGTCGCTCACGGAGCGGCACTTGCGGTCCGAGCCGACCCTCGTCCAGTGGTTCCGGCTCCAACTCTCGACGGCCCGGCCGGTCTGCCGGGCCAACCAGGCCGAGTTGCTCTTGGTGCTCGCGGCGGCTCGGCACGCTTTGGCCATCCCGGCCGACCATGTCCGCAAGAATCGCGTGGCGGCATTCGTCGGAATCGTTTCGCACAACCGCTGGCAACGGGTGCTTACGCAACTGCCGGCGGCCGTCAAGCGACTCGACGAACTGCTCGGCCGTTTTGGCCGAGACTTACTCGAAGGCGACACCTGGCCGCCGGGCCAGGGGCCCGGGGCCAGGGACGAGGGGCGAGCAATCCCGACCACTAACCACTAACCAAAAACAGGAGACCCATCAAATGGCACGCATGGAATTAAGTTTGGGAACGCTGCCGGAGTTCGACTTCGGCAAGGCGGCGGTGGCCTTTCAGCAGGCCCTGAAGCGGGTAGTCCTGGATTGCACCGATCGGCCCGGAGACAAGCGGGCCCGGACGATCGTCCTGACGACGACGATCGTCCCGGTGATCCAACAGTCCGGCGACGTGGTGGACGTCCAGGTCGACTTCAGCGTGAAGTCGAAGGTGCCGGCCTGGCAGACGGCGTCGCGGCCGGTCATGGTCACGGCCAAAGGCCAACTGTTTTTCAACGACTTGGCGCCGGACAATCCGCGCCAAACCACGATCGACGAAGCGGGCAAGTAGCCCAACGGAGATTTCTGTTTCGTTTTCCACTTCCACTTCCACTTTCAGGAGAGACTCGCATGAACGTACCGAAAGAAACGCTGGAACTGATTCAGGAGACGGCCCAAAAAGCTCAAAAAGCTCAACTCCTGGATATCCGAGGCGACGGCCGGACGGCCTACGTGCAACTTGACGGCAAGTTGCAAATGGTGCCGATCGAGCCGGCGCCACGTAATCATCTGGTTTGCTCGCTGGCGGACCTGCTCGCTTTCGCCGAGCGATGCCGTGACGACGATACCGCGGACCCGGTTGTCTGGCCCGCGAACGATGAGGTGGTGCTGATAATCAACGACGCCGATCGGCGCGACCGGGTGACATTTTCACTGGAGCAATCCGAGCCGTTCGAGGCCTTGTGGACGTTGCGGAAATCCCGGCCAACACCGCTGGATCTTCGGTCGTTCATTCGACTGTTGCGAATCACGCTCGGTTTGGACAACCAGCGGGTGGTGGATCAATTCCGCAAACTCGAATGGAAACTCCAAGACGGCACGTCGGCCGAAGTGCAGCACACCAAGGAATCGATGGGCAAGGCGATCATGGCGGAGGTCCAGGGCGTCGACGACCTGCCCGACGAATTGGTCGTTCAAGTGCCCGTGTACCGCGACGCCGGCGAGCGGACACCCATCGATATTGCTTGTGCAATCGAGATCGACGCCCGGAATCAGACGCTCGAACTGATGCCGTTGCCCGGCGAAGTCGAGCGAGCGTTACAACTTGCCCAGGCCGACATCCAAGGGCGGCTGATGTCCGCGTTGCCGCCCGCCGAGAACGAGGCAAGTGACGTACCCGTCTATTACGGATCACCCGTTAAGTGATACAGAGTGATGCACGGTGCATCGGATAATCAATCAAACCAAAGACTGAAAGGACCATTCACGTGGCAACCACAACAACCAGAAAACGCGGGAAGGCGGAAGGCGGAAGGGGGAAGGCGGAAGGGGCGAGGCCTCGGGTCGAGACGGTCGAACCGGCCGACCTCGATCCGAAGCTGATCGACCCGAGCCCGTTTCAGCCGCGGGTGGGTTTCCCGGCCGAGGAGATTTCGCGCCTGGCTTTTTCGATTCGCGAGGTCGGGCTTTTGCAGCCGGTGATTGTGAGAATGAAGGATCACCGCTGCGGCGACTGCGGGACCAACGCCCCCTGCCGGCGCTACGAGCTGGTCGACGGCGAGCGGCGTTTGCGGGCGGTCAAGGAGTTGAAGCTCCCGACGATCCGGGCGGAGATCGTCGAGCAGACCGACGCCCAGGCCCGGGCGATCGTGCTGGTGTCGGCCCTCCAACGGGCCGACCTGAACGCGATCGAAGAAGCCCGGGCCTTTCGGGCGGCGATCGACGCCGGCGACGCGGCCGGGCCGACCGAGCTGGCGGCCCAGTTCGGGCTCTCGCAGGGCCACGTCTCGCACCGCCTGCGCCTACTGCGCCTGCCCGAGTCGATCCAGAAGCGGATCATTTCTCGGGAAATACCGCCGACGCACGCCCGGCACCTGGTCCCGCTGAAGGATCATCCCAAATTGCTCGAACGGATCGTGAAGGCCGTCTGCGGTGGCAACGGCCAGAACGGTTCCGTGACCGACTTCGCGGACGAAGTGGGCTGGCGAGTGAAAGACGCGACTGAACCGATCGGTGGAAGCACATACAGCAACGAACTACGCCGGAATTGTTCGCGATTCAAGCCGACCGCCGACCAGCGCGAGCAGCTCGGCATCATCGATCTCGAGAGCATCGGTGGCAAGTTGGAAGAGTGGGCCACCAATACCGTGCTTTGGAAAAAGCTCCAGGGCGAGCACGTCGCCCGGCTGATCGAGAAGGACGCTGCCCGGCAGAAGAAGACCGGCTCGAGCGGCAAGGCGGCCGGCAAGGCGAAGCCCCTGACGCCGGCCCAGCAGAAGGCGGCCGCCGAAGAGGAGCGGCGGAAGGCGAAGGAACGGGCCGCACAGTTCCGAAAGCGGCTGTACGAGTGGAAGATCGATTGGCAGCGGTACCTGATCGGGATGACTATCCGCGACGACACGATCGCCGTCGACTCGTCCGCCGCGGCGAGGTTGCTTCTCTACTTCGCCGCCAGTAACAACACCTTGGGAACGTCGATTGCGATCGAGGATCGCACGTCGGCGTCCGCCGCGCTCTTGCGGAAGCGGGGGATCACGGTGCCAACCAAGAACTACAACCCCGACGTCTGGACGGGCCTGGCGGCGCTCGAAAACGCCGAAGCCGTCGGCACGCTAGCCGACGAGTTTCTCGCCGAGTGTTTTTGGACGGGGATGGGGAAGCCTCCCGGCGAACCGAACCCGTGCGTCCCGCCGGCCGACGTCGAGGCGATTGCCGACTTCTTGTGCATCGACCTGGCCCGGGCCTGGAAGACCGAGCAGGCCGGCCCGCTCTCGGGAGCTTACTGGAACCTGCACACGAAGAGCCAACTGGCCGATCTGATCGAGTCGCTGGGCGGCGATTTGACGGCGTACTTCAAGCCCGGCCGGTCGAAAGCCGGCGTCGCCGAGGCCCTGCTGGCAAGTGAGAAACTGCCGCTGCCTAAGGAGATTCTGAAGATCAAGCGGCCGCGGTAAGCGGAATCAAGCCACGGATGAAACACGGATTCAACACGGATCAAGGAGGTAATCATGTTGGTGCTATCACGGAAGTTGGGCGAGCGGATCACGATCGGCGAGCGGATCGAGGTCGTCGTGGTGCGAATCAAGGGAGACAGTGTCCGGCTGGGGATCGAGGCGCCGCGGGAAATCCCGGTCATGCGACCAGAGATCAAAGGCCGCCGGAGAAAACCGAGGGCCGTATGAGGCGGCGGGAGGGGACGAAGCAGTCGCATGAAAGCAATCACCATTTGCCAACCGCACGCGCACTTCATTGTCACGCCGGCGGCCGAGTTGCCGGAGGAGATCGAGCCGAAGC
The DNA here is from genome assembly GCA_030607895.1 of Pirellulales bacterium. Taxonomy (GTDB): domain Bacteria; phylum Planctomycetota; class Planctomycetia; order Pirellulales; family Thermoguttaceae; genus JAUWJC01. The sequence goes on along the minus strand of JAUWJC010000030.1, from coordinate 362 downwards.
GGGTGGAGAACCGCGGTTGGGGAACGGAGTATCGCGGGCCGCTGTTGATCCATGCCGGCAAGTCGCGCGTACGGCTCGCGGGCTGGGAGGAAGAGAAGTGGATTGGCGACCTGGTTTTCGGGGCGATTGTCGGCGGCGCCCGGCTGGTGGCGTGCATCGACGGCCGGCTGGCGGTCAAACGCCGGGGTGCGTTGCCCGAGGAGTTCCGCTGGGTGCTCGATCATCAGCACGCCGAGCGGGCCGCCTACTGGTTCGTTCTCGACCGCGTCCACCGCCTGGCCCGGCCCATCCCCTACCGAGGCCGGCAAGGCCTCTTCGACGTCCCGCGCGACATGCTGCGCAATGCGCAGTGGCAACCGTGC
>JAUWJC010000041.1 GCA_030607895.1 Pirellulales bacterium | reverse complement strand
CCCCTGGCTAGGCAACCGTCGCATTCGGTATGTGTACACCTGAATATCCATTTCTTCATTGAATTAAGGGGCCGCGGAAATCGGCGTTCAAGTCGGTCAGGTAGCTGGCCGAGGGGCCGTCCACCACGATCTCCACGTCGCCCGGGACCGCCAGCCCCATCGACCGGGCAACGTTCTTGACTGCTTGCACGAAGCACGAAGAGCCGGGTGCGGCAGATGAAGCCGGTGGGCCGGTCGGCCGAGGCCAGCAACGCTCGCACCTCACCCACCACGACCTCCATCTTGTCGGCCATCGAGCGAACGACCAGCGCATCGTGCGAAAGACCGGCCGCGGACACCGTCTTCGTAACACTCTCGAAAAATATGTTGTCACCCGGCCGCCAGTGCTCGCCAGTCAACAGCGCAAGCCGCCGGTGACCCTGCCCGACGAGGTGCCCGGTCGTGAGCTTGCCCACTTGGTGCATGTCAGCATCCAGCGAGGGTACCCGCTCGGTGTCGGGGTAGAGTGATCCTAGCACGGCGCAGGGGACAGCTTGTTGCTGAAGGTGACCGTAGACGTCGTGCGTACAACCGATCGCAATCACACCGAATAGCATGCCTGATCGAGTCCCCCGGTCGATCAGGTCCTCAACGCACTGAACGGCATTATCTCGCGGCAAGCGAGAAAACTGCACGCTGCCCACGGAAAGCTCCGCACACGCACCTTCGGCCAACTCGTCGTAGGAGCACCGGTTGGCACGATCGCCGGGCAGCAGGAAATGGATGGTGCGAAGTCGAGCCGGCTTGCGTGCGTCGACCGCCGGGCCGACAAACGTGCCGCGGCTTTATAGGTTTTCCCGCGCGACCACCGGGCGCGGCTTTATAGCGAAGGTCAAGCTTCCGCCGAGTGAAAGGCGCGGTCATCGCGGTTTCTTGATTTCCCGCACAATCCGGCCCAGCGCGCGGGAGTCATGGTACTCTTCGTCCTGATTGCGATAGACCGCGTCCAGGACCAGCGGCGCCTCGGGCGAGATCGAGAGATACTCGGCCAGTTTTTTCTCTTGCGGGTTTTGGGCGATTGGTGCGTGCACGTCCCACAACCGATCCGCAATGTCACGTCGCGACTGGCTCACCAGCCATAGGCCGACTTTACCTTTGGCTGATTCCGCCAGTTTTTTTGGATCGGTGTTGTTTGCCAGCAACAGGGCCGTGCTGGGGGCCAGGCGAAGGTTTTCCGCCCCGACTTGTTCGATGAACCGGATCGCCGATTCCACGTTCTTCGGTGGCCTGACGGACGAGACTCGAAGATGCATTGTCACCTTGTGCTGCTTCGCCTTGGCGCACAATGTCCGCACCGTTGAAAGCAAGGACTTCTGCGTTTGCTGTTCGGTGAAGTTATTTTCCGGGCGCCGGTGCAGCGTGAGGATCAGATGTTGCGCGCCCAGGATCGGCATCTTGGCCAACACATCTTCAATGGCGGCCAGGCTGCGGGCATGTTCTTTCTTGATGTTGTCGATGAGTCGCAAATCGGGATACAAGTTAATGCCCGACGACAGATCCACGATTACTTGGAGTTCCTGTCGCCCGATCCAGCCCGCTTCTTTCTCGAGCGCCGCCTTCTCCCGCCGGTGCAGATATCTCCAATCGACCACCACGCCGTCGAAGTGCTCGAAAAACGTCGGCCGGGCGAGGATCTCTTCCTTGATCGAGGATGCTTCGCGCAAGGGCAGCAGTCGGCCTCGCGGCCGCCGGTCGGGAACCACGTGCGGGACCGTCTCCACGTTTTCTTCCCGCACGCGGACCGAGAAGAGCCGCACGTCGCCGCCGGCAATTTGGCCCTCTTTGCTGGTGCCGATCTTGGCCGTCTCAAATCCGCCGGGCAAGTATCCCTCCGCGCCTTTTTCCGATTGATCCAACTGCAACTCGCGGACCGACTGGATTGGGCCACAGTGGGAGACGATCTTCATCGGGCGCTGCTCGAGTGAATTGTTGCACACGCCAAGCGTATACTCCCCTTGCCCCTTGCGGCACGTGATCAGGCTCAATCCCTGGCCGACTTCGAAGAGCATCTCGCCCTCGAACGCCCGGGCCAACACGGCTTGCACGTGCTTCAAGAGCGGATAGGGTTTACCCAGCGGCTTGTCGACGGCACTTCCGACGGCTTTCGTCGCCGGTTCTTGACCTACTCCGAATGGGCTTGCCAGGACCGTCACGCTGCCTTTACCGCATGGGAGCTTCACCACGGCGGGCATTTCCTTGCACTTGGCGATTACCTGGGCCTCGGCCGGCAATTGCAGCCGATGAAGGGCGAACCCGTGTTGCTCCTCGATCGTCGAGTCGCCCAGCTTCAGACTGGTTTTCGGGCCGAACTCGACGGCGGGTCCGGTGACACACGCACCGGCGAGTCCACCGGGCAGATTTGCCAGGCTTCCGGCGGTAATCACAAGTTGTCCGCCGGCTTGGGCGTATGCCGCCAGCTTGTCGCGAATCTCGGCCCCACCCCGCAACTCGCCCGCCACTACCAAAAGCGAGTATCGCCCCAGCAGTCAGTCAGTCAGGAGGCACGGAAGCCGGCCGAAACCCTGAAGGGGTTTTATAAGTCCCACCACCCACCCACGGAAAACGGGACGTTGTGAAACCCCTTCGGGGTTTGGGATGAGATGGGAGGGCATCGTAACTTCGTCACGCACGGCACGGAGGCAAGGTGGCGTCGGACGGGTTAGACGAATGCTTACCCGGATGATGCCCTTTATTGCTGCTCAGGCGATCGGGTATTCGCCGCACTCGCGCAGTGTTTCGACCATCGCCATGAGGTTCTCGGGCTTGACCGAGGAGTGGATGCTGTTGGAACTGGACAGGCAGTAGCCGCCGCCGGGCGCCGCCGTTTGGATGGTCTTACGGGTAACGCGGCGGACCTCTTCAACCGGGGCCTGACTGAGCACGTATCCGCAGTCGATGTTGCCGACAATGGCTATCCGATGGCCGTACTTCTCCTTAATCAGGCCGATGTCCATGCCGGCCTGGGGCTCGATCGGGTTCAACGCGTCGATGCCCGTGTCGATAATCATCTCGATGATGGCCATGATGTTGCCGTCGGTGTGTTTTAGCACGTAGGCGCCCGCTTCGTGAGCCGCGTCGACACACCGCTTCAGACCCGGCAAGATGAACTGCTTAAAGTGCTTGGGCGACATCAGCGTGGAGTTCTTGTCGGCGTAGGCGTCGCCGAACACGACCACGTCCATTCCCAAAGCCACCATCCGCTGCATCGCTCGAATGTCGTAGCTCAGCGTCATGTCGATTAGCTCGTGGACCAGCTTGGGGTTGTCGACCATGTCCATTAGGAATTGCGTGGTGCCTCGCAGGAAGGCCGGGTTGAAGAAGGCGTCGCGGCAGATGGTGGCGGTTGCCTTCTTGCCCTTGTACCGCCGGACGACCTCCGGGACGCTGCCCACCACGTCGTCGGCCTCGGGGGCGGGTGGCTGATAGGTTTTCAGGTCCTCGGGCGTTTTGATGGGGCCTTCGATGGGTACCGGCGTGCTCTCGGGGCCAAACGCCCGGATCACGCCCCACTTGTCGCGAAAAAGACCCTTCTCCTCGTCGATGAAATCGACGTTCTCCCGGCTCCAGGAACTGCGGTTCTGGCTGACGGTGTCCTGGCCGATCCAGTCGTTGAATTGGAAGTAGTCGCAACCGGGCAGAAGCGCGTCCATCACACGCTCGTCGATAACACACTCGAAGAAGGGCACCCGGTCCGGCTCGCGACGCTCCAACGCCGCAATCACCCGCTCACGTGAATTCATGCTCCCGGCTCCTGTCATTGCCAAACCGTGGGAATCTGGTCAACCCCTGACTCCTGACTTTCACCATGCAAACACGATGACGACTGCACGACGGATTGTCAAGTGCCAGAAATGGAATGATCAACAGGCATATCCCCACCAGCCGCGACAAACGTTACAGCCAAATCCTCCCGTCTGCTCCGATCGCAACATCCGGGAAAGTCGATTGGCACGCTGCGAAATAACCGCTACCACCATCCGGCACCTGAAGTTGACCGGCCGATACGCTCGATAAGATGGTTGAATCGTCGGCGACACCCCCAGTCATTCTCAACGTCTCAGAAGGCTCCCGCACGTGGCGGGTGGGCCTGGAACGGGTATCGAATGATGGACGTTACACGAAACCAATGGTTCCTGGCGGGACTGGTAATGGTATTGCTGGGACTCCAATTCCGCATGGTCGATTCTTACGTCCTCACCCCGGAGTTCACCAAGCTCCTGGCAAAACAGGCCGGCAATCCGATGGCCGCGGCAACCGACTCGGCCGAAACCCTGTTGGGCGCCAAGACATCGTTCCCCAGCAAAACCGTCCGGCTGCCCGAATGGATTGGCTGGGCATTCCTGTCGATGGGCGCCGTGTTCATCTTGCACAGCATGGCCATGCCTCGGCCCAGTTAGTTGCTCGGTGCATCATCTCTCGTGGCTGGCACCCCCCCCCGTGGACTTAGCCGAATTGCCGGCATTGCCTCGTGGTCTACTCGCGTTGCACGTGCGTTCTCGCCACAAGATGTAGTGGACGCCTGAGCGATCCACCGCTATATGTGGTAGCGTGCAATAATCCGGGGACATGAGGCACTTCTTTCGGAGTATGCTTCTCGACCCAAGGGCGGCCGCCTCGATCCGCCGGTCGCAACAACCGGCGTGTTTTTTCCAGATTATTTTGTCCGGGCTATTGACAAGGTAGAAGCAGTGATTACAATCATACGATGTACGATGTCTGGCGTGTCGGCCACACTGTGGGCCAGCCAGCTTTTTTAGTTCCTTATGTTCTGGAGGAGAGTCATGAAAGTCCGATTGATGAGTGCATGGTTGGTAGGGTTCCTTCTGGCTGTCGGTGGCATGGCCGATTTGGGCCACGCCGAATACATCGATTTTGTCAAAGGCTTCGACCCGGCCGGATACTACCGGCTTAACGAAACGACGGTCGGTACGGTTTACGATTCCAGCGGCCACGACAGAAACGCCGTTCACGTGGGCAGCCCGGACCTGGATCAGACCCCCGGGGCACTGGCTCCGTACGAAATGGACAGTGCGATTGGAGGCAACGGGCTGGTGGTTGACTTCACCACGGACCCCGGGTCCCTGTTTGCCGGAGGAAGCGATCCGTTCAGCGTCTCGATATGGGTGAAGCCCGATAGTTTCGGGTCACTTGATTGGGGAGCGTTTGTAAGTTACGGATTGACCTCGTATACGATGTACGACCACAAGCATTTCATGCTTGCTGAGAACGGGGCGGCGGCTGACGGAACGATCTGTATTGCGGATGGTGGCGCTCTTCCCCTGACGTCACAGGCCAAGCTGACTGCCGGCCAGTGGAATCACATCGGCGTCACTTATGCTGGTGGCGCTAATGGCATGCTGAAGCTGTTTGTGAACGGGCAGCCCGACAATAGTGCGAACCATACCTTCAACGTGGGCGGCGGCACGGTCCAGGCTGGTCGGCTTGGTGATTTCGTTCCGGGATATGGTCAACCCTACGACGGCCTGATCGACGAGTTTGCCTACTTCAAGAAGTGCTTGACCGACGGCCAGATCCTGGCGTTGTCCAACCCGGCTATCCCCGAACCGTCGAGCCTGGTGCTGCTGTTACTGGGGGCAGTCGGCCTGTTCGTCTACGCCCGGCGTCAGCGGAACGCGGCCGCGTGACAGTACCTTTTCCGTAACTGTTCACGGGGGTGAAACATCGCGAAACATGCTATTTTGCGACGAGTTCCGCCCGGCCGGCGGACTTGTCCGCCATGAACAAACCAGCGGCGGGCAAGCCCACCGGCTAAACCCTGCCTTTGTCTTCCAACGTCAAGGAGAAATGGATGATTTCCCACAATGGCTTGATGGCGTGTCGCCGGTTGCGTCCGGCCTGGTTTTTCCTCTTGCTTCCGTTTTGCATCCTGGTGATGCCTACCGGAGGCGCCGAGCCGGGGGTTGAACAGGGGCGGGCGGGCGTGGCCCTGACCGGCACCTGGGAGTTTCGCATGGACCCGAAAGACGAAGGTGTCGCCGGGCGGTGGTTCACGGCCGACGCCCCGTATCCGGACAAGATCAAGGTGCCCGGCAATTGGCAGGCCCAGGGCTTCGGGCCGCCCCGAGGACACCTTCGTCACGACTACCCGGGCAAGGCTTGGTACCGGCGGACGGTCGAGGTTCCCGCAAGTTGGGCCGGCAAGCGGATCTGGCTCCACCTGGGCGGCGTGACCAACACGGCCGAGGTGTATGCAGGCGGCAAGCTGGTAGGCCAAGCCGAGGGGTTCCTCACTCCGCATGAATTCGATGTCACCGATGCGATCAAGCCGGCAGCGAAAAACGTGATCGCCTGCCGCGTGGACAGCACCGGGTCGGCCCCGATCGGAATGTTCAATTTCTACGGACGTTGGGGTGGCCTGTATCGCGAGGTTTACCTCGAAGCGAGATCCGACCCGGCGATTGACGATGTTTTCGTTATCCCGGACCTCAAGAACAAGACGGCCCGGACGCAAGTAACGCTCCGCCGCGGCACGGCAGCCGGACCGTGGCAGGGCCGGTTGGGCGTGCGGATCACGCCGGCCGGCGGCGGCCCGGTGCTTCAAGGCCAAGCCACGATAAGTTTCGCCGCCGACAAACAACAAAGCGACCCGGCAACCGTCGACGTGGCCATTCAACCCATGCGGACTTGGTCGCCGGAAGACCCGTTCTTGTACGAAGTCCAGGTGTCCTTGTCGGCCGAAGACAAGTTGCTCGATGTTGTGCGCGACCGGTTCGGGATGCGCGAGATCGGGGTTGGTCCCGGCGGCGTGCTGCTGTTGAACGGCCGGCCGTACTTCATCCGAGGCCTTGGCGACGACATGATCGAACCGATTACGGGAACTCAATATCCGGACAAGCAGATCTACGTCGAGCGTCTGAAGATGGTCAAGCGTTACGGGTTCAACGGCGTGCGTTTCCTTGCCCATACGCCGATCAAGGAATACTTCCAGGCGGCCGACGAGGTGGGCGTTCTGATCATGTGCGAGGGTGAGTTGTACAGGGCCGGATGGTTCCCGCCGGGATTCCCCCGGAACAAAGGGGTCCATCCCCTGCTGTACAAGCAGGTATCGCGGATAGCCAAGGCGTACCGCAATCATCCGTCCTGGTATGCGTGGACTTCGGGCAACGAGTTGTTCAATTGCCGGGGTTCCAAGCCCAATCCCGACTGGATGGCCTACATCCTGTACGCTCACAAGACCTTCAAGGCCCTCGACCCGACCCGATTCTTCATCGGCTCCGACGGTGTGGACGTGTTTCCAACCGACGTGATCACACAGCGAGGGAAATTCGGAACCGGCGAGGACAAGTACCAAAGCCGTCCACACATCTGGCACGAGTTTCCGAACAGGTACGTGGGAACGCTGCCCGATCTGACCATCATGGACAAGTGGACCGGCGTTCTTCGAGACGATCACTGCATTTCTCGGTATCGCAAACAGGTTGCCGAACTGGGGCTCACCGAGCGGTACCCTACCGTCCGCCAGCGATCGGTTGACTTCTTCTACCTTTTCCTCAAGAGCACTTTCGAGGCGGCGCGGCATTCCAGGACGCTGGACGGCTACGCCTACTGGCTGATGACGGACCTTCCACCAGGGCCGGAAGGCGACATGACGTTCTTCGGCATGTTCAGTTCGGTCTACGAGCCGGAGAAGTACCCCGACCCCGTGCCCATCCGGCAGTTCACCGATGAAACCGTACTGCTGATTGATTCGGGTGTTGGTGATCGGGTGTTTCGCGCGGGAGAAACGAAGAAGATCGCGTTGAGCATCTCGCACTACGGCAGCAAGCCGATCAGCAAAGGACGGATCTCCTGGTGTCTGAAGGCAGGGGACGAAACGGTACAGCAGGGCACTACGGGGCCGGTTCAGGCGGAGCCGGGCGAAGTCAAGCAAATCGGCCAGATCACGCTCGGCCCGGACCAATCGGGCCGCGCCAGGCGACTGCGACTGCACGTGCGGTTGGAATCCGACGCCTGCCGGCAGCAGAACCAATGGGACTTCTGGGTGTTCCCGGCCGGAAAGCGAGACCTCCGAGACAGTCACATCCTGAATCTTACCGACCTGAAGGAACTGGATGAGCGTTACGGGGTCAATCCGAAGGAGGCTTGGGAACAGGCGCGTTTGGTGTTGACCGACCGGTTGACTCCCAAGGTGGCCGATCATCTTTGCCGCGGCAAGACAGTCTTGCTGCTGGCCGAAAAAGAGGCCCTGGCACGTCCCCGAAAGCAGTCGTTTTGGGCTGAGTGGATTCGCAGTACGGGAACCTTCATCGAGCCGCATCCCGCCCTGGCCGGCTTCCCGAATGACGGCTTCTGTGCGTATCAGTTCTATCGCCTTTTTGGCGGTGCTCTGGAGACCGTCCATATTACGGAAAAGGGGTCTGTTGAGCGTGAGAAGTTGAGGCCCATCGTATGGGCAATGACCACGGATTACGACCCCGCCCTGGGGAAAAAATGGTGGCAGCCCGGAAATCGCTGGAAACTCTACCGGCACGGCATCGTATGTGAAGGGCGCGTGGGGACGGGTAAGATCCTCGTATGCTGCCTTCGCGTGGCCAGCGGCATCAAGAACCAACAACCCGAGGCCGGCTACTTGCTCGACTGCCTGGTCGAGTACGCGCTGTCGGATAAATTCGCCCCCAGCTCGCCGCCAATGACCGCCGAGGAGTTGAAGCAGGTGTTTCGGATCAGCACCCCGTCGTCCCGGTAATGGAGGGGGCACCTGTATCCATGGGTCTACCAGTGAAGCGCGTAACTCGCACTGTTTGTGGCTGCCGCTTGGGAAGGCAGTGGACTCGATGGGGGCGGTCCGGCTTTACCTTGGTGGAACTGCTTGTAGTAATCACGATTATCGGGATCCTGATCGCGCTTTTGTTGCCCGCGGTGCAATCGGCCCGGGAAGCGGCACGGCGGCTGCAATGTGCGTCCCACATGAAGCAGATCGGCGTGGCGCTGCACAACTATCACGCCGCTCACAATACTTTCCCTTTAGGGGCACTGAGTGAGGGTGGATACCCATTTCAGAATCCGGAATGGCCCTATCTGCTCTACTACATCTTGCCGTATGTCGAACAGATCAGCCGCTGGGAGGGCATGGCTGCAATGCAGAAGACGCGCATTCGCCCCTGGTACTCCAATGCCGCCTCCATGTGGCCGATGGAACTGCGAAACAGCCCTGTTGCCCTGTTCTTATGTCCCAGCGACGGCATGGGTGGGCAAACGAAAGCGTTCACTAGCGGCGGGCCGCCGAACGACCCTAACGGCGTGCAGCTCTTCCTGACCAATTACCTGGGTATCTTCTCGGGCGCAAACGACGGGGAGAACTACCTGGAGGCCAGGGGCGATCCGGCGTTTGACTCCACGCAGCGTACCGTATTCGGCATCAACCGAGGTGCGCGGATAGCCGACATCACCGACGGTACGAGCAATACCCTGGCGGTGGCCGAGTACCTTACCGGCAAACCGGACGATACGCGAGGGTACGCATTCACGAATCGGGCGGGCTGCCAGTTTCTATACGTCGATCGGACTCCCAATACGAGCGCCCCGGATAACCTGCTCGATCACCCCAATTTCTGCGAGAATTTCAGGTCGAACTACCCTGAATTGAATCTGCCCTGCGTCCCCGGCCCAACGTCAAGTAACACGGCGGCAGCCCGCAGCCGGCATCCGGGCGGGGTTCACGGATTGCTCTCGGACGGCAGCGTCCGCTTCTTCGGCGAGTCGATCGACCGTACAATGTGGAGATGCTTGGGCTGGATGGAAGACGGACAAGTGATTAGTGGGTTTTGATAGCCTCGCCACGGAAGGGGACAGGTCGATGTTTTCGGCTTGCACGTCCAGCCAAATGGACACTCAACCGGCCGAAAAATGGACCAGTCCCCACTTACGGGAGAGGATTTGATGAAGCGACCGAAGCGGTTTGCAAACCGGCTGGTTGGCCTGGGTCTGCTGGCATGCCTCTGTTGCGGTTGTGGAAAACCGGCCGGGCCGTACCAGCGGGCGGCCGTGGAAGGGACCGTCACGCTTGGCGGGCAGGAAATCGAGCAAGGGTCGATCACCTTCTATCCCACCGGCGACACCCGGGGAATGGTGGCCGGCGGGCCGATCCAGGGCGGCCGGTACTCGATTTCCGCCGGGCAAGGTCCGGTAGTCGGACTGAACCTGGTCAAGATAAACGCCTCGCGTAAAACCGGCCGTAAAGTCCAAGACGCCTTTGGCGACCCCGGAAAGCTGATGGACGAAACCGAAGAGGCCGTGCCGGAGCAATACAATACCAAATCGACGCTTGTGCGGGAGGTCAAGTTCGGCAAGAACGTCTTCGATTTTCAGTTGAACTCCCAGTAATCGGCGCTTCGCTTCGAGCCCCCCGTTCATTGGAGGTGTGAAAGGAGTAATTGCCGTGAAACTCAAACAGATCGGGAAGCAGTCGCTTGTCGACGCGGTGGTCCTACAGCTTCGCGATACCATCGAGCAGAGCAGTTTGTCTTCCGGAGACCGCCTGCCAAGCGAGCCGGCGCTGGTCGAGCAACTCGGCGTCAGCCGCACCGTGCTTCGTGAGGCGATCAACCGGCTGCAGAGCATCGGGCTTGTGGCCGTCAAACGCGGCTTCGGCACTTACGTGGCCGATCGGGCCGATCTGGTGAACTGCGTCAAGCTGATCCGCACCACGATGGCCATCTCCTCCAACGACCTGGTTCAGTTCGTGGAGTTCCGCGAGGCGATCGAGTCGAAGGCCGCCCGACAGGCCGCCAAAATGGCCACCGAGCAGGATATTGACCAGTTGGAGTCGCTCTGTCGACGGATGACAGAGGAGGGCCAAGACTACCACGAGGCGTTGCACTTGGACCTCGTGTTCCACTTAAAGATCGCCGAGAGCACCGGCAACAAGCTGATGTTGCACGTGCTGGAAGTGATTCAGGAATTCATTATTGAAGGGATGCTGCGAACCACGCCCAAACCGCTGCCATACCTGGACAGCCGCCGCTATCACATGGCGATTGTCGACGCGTTGCGCCGGCGCGATCCGGACGCGGCCGAGAAGGCGGTCCGGGCACACATGGACCTCTTGCTCCGTCGCCTCGAGGAAGCGGAAAACGCCAAGGCCGACGATCCTCGCCCAAGCGCGTAATCGAACCAGGCCAGAAATACGGGCTAGCGGCGGCCGCGGGTGGTCCGTTCCGGCGGGAAGAAGCGACTGCCCGTGACTTGCTCGAGGCGGTCGCGGATGGGGCTGTAGGGACGGATTCGCACCGTGCTTTGCGTGCTCTGGAACACGCCTTGTCCCGGCACGCTGATTCGCGCGTGTACCATGCCGTAAGGCGACGACTCCAAGTCGAATTCGGGATGGACGCTCTCGAAGGGCCGCCGGTATCTGGCCGGACCACGCTGGAAATGAGAAACCCGAACCCGCTCGGTCCAACTACCAAGCCTCGAAAACGGCCGCACCCGGTGGCCCTTGCCGTAGAGTTCGGCAACCAGGTGAACCTGGAGCGTGCCGCGGACCGGCACCAGTTGGCCGTTTTCGTCCAGCGGATAGAGTTCCAACAGCAGACCGTCGGTTTGGACGTCGGAATCCCAATTGGCCAGCCTTGCGTCGATCATCAGCGATCGCACGGGCCGCATCTGGCCAAAGCGGCCGCCGTCTGTCTCGACCGGGGCCGATCCGCGCTCGGCCGCCGGGACCTTGGGGCCCTTCATGGTGATTTGACCCGCGCCGGTGATCGCTTTGGGTGCCTTGGGAAACTGCTCTCTGAACAGCCTGACCGCCTCGCGGAATTCGTCGCCCGAAAAGACCTTGTCGGCAGCCCGAACCCGGACTACCCGATCCCATCGAATCGGACGGTGTACCGAGGCCGTCGGCCGGCTCCATCGAAGCCAGAGTTGTGCCTCATCGGTCTCGGGATCAATTCCAGCGGTGAACGTTCGGCCGCTTGCCAACTCGACGGTCACCGGCTCCGGCGACTGCTTGGCGGGAGCCACTTGCCCGATCGCCCAACCCGGCACGCCGGCCGCGACCGCGAATGACCCACACAGAAGGATGATCGGCAGATTCGTTCTCATCGGAAACCTTCAGGGGGTCGGGGGCCGAAAAAGGGACCAGGTTTAATTTGCCGGACCGGCCCGAAGGGTGCTTCGCACAAATTAAACCTGGTCCCTTTTTCGCATTTCGCCGGGGTGGGTCGAGTACAGCGCGACCCATGCAATTCGGGGACAGAAGCTCTCGGCAGTCAGCTCTAGGCAGTCAGCTTTCAGCAGTCAGCTTTGAGTCAGAAACGTCTCCAGATGGTGGAAGCTGATAGCTGATAGCTGAAACAGGGCAAACCGTGGGCCCGGCATCGGGGAGGGAATCCGCCTGCGCGCCGTAAAGGATTATGGGCCAACCACTTAGACGGCTTGACAGGTTCCACCGATAGCCGCGTTCCTCCAGCCCGGAGGGTTGAATTGACGCATCATGTTGCCAAAAGCCAACCACCTTGACACCCAGCCCGATCGGCATATGATGTGGGGTAACTGTTCACGGCCAGTTGGGGACTGGTCCATTTTTCGGCCAATGGATGCATTTCTTGGTCCATCGTTGGCCGAAAACATGGACCTGCCCCCTTCCGTGGTGCCGCGATGTGGCTTGTTTCGATCCGGCCGACGCCCGCGCATGAAAATCCAAATCGCCAGAGGAGTCCCCAGATGGCGGCATACCGACGACTCGAAGCCAACGAAGTCGGCGAAGTGACCGTGGTCCGCTTTCGCGACCAGAAGATCCTCGACGACCTGAACATCCAGGAACTAGGGCAAGAACTGTTCGGATTGGTCGAAGGGGAGAACCGCACGAAACTGTTGTTGAACTTCTCCGGGGTGAATTTCCTCTCCAGTTCCGCGCTGGGTAAGCTGATCACGCTCGATAAGAAAGTGAAGGCCGCCGGCGGCACCCTCAAACTGTGTCGCATTCGGCCGGAAATCTATGAAGTCTTCGCCATCACCAAACTGAACCGCCTGTTTGATATCAAGGACGAAGAGGCCGACGCGCTGGCAGCCTTCTAAATGGACTTGTACGATTCCGAGGATTTCACCCGCCGCCGCCGGTACGGGAAGCGGCCGGGAGCAAATGATAAGACTTTCGGCATCACGCAACCCGCATTCAGATGGCGAGGCGGTGCGACCTCCCGCCCGCAACGATTGACTCCCATGCCCAAATCGCGGTGGATCTGGCGATGCGAGCACGACATTCCCAGCAAGACTGGGGCGGGTCAACGCGTAATGGAAGAAGTGATCGAGCAACTCCAGCGGCACCACTGGGTCCGACATGACATCTACAGCGTGCACCTGGCCATGCAGGAAGGCCTGGCCAACGCAATAATACACGGCAACCAGTTCGATACGGCCAAACATGTCCATGTAGCCTGCCGGATGTCGCCCAACTTGCTTCAAATCAAAATTACCGACGAGGGCAACGGCTTCGACCCCACAAAGGTCCCCGATCCGACAGACGCAAGTCGCCTGGAGTGCCCCGATGGGAGGGGGATCATGCTGATGCATAGTTTCATGTCCCGGGTTGAATATAACGACGTGGGAAATAGCATCGTCCTGGAGAAGGAACGTGCAAAACCCGACGACTAACCCCCAAAAAGCCGCCCCCGGCCCAATCCCCCGCCTTGCCCCGAAAGCCAACGCAAAGTATACTCGACGCGGTCACAAACTGCGGTTTTGGGATGGAGTTATCAGTTATCAGTAGTCAGTAACTGAGGCCTGGGTCAAAGCGACGAGTTCTTGGGTGACACGTGACAACCCATGTTAGCCCCGTCGCCTGCGACGGGGAAAGTAACGGAAACCGCCCCGTT